>JANXXF010000427.1 GCA_025350775.1 Actinomycetes bacterium | reverse complement strand
TACCGCCTCCAGCGCTTGGTGTACGCGCTCGCCTGCCTGCGCGCCGGCGTCGAGGAGGTCACGGTCGTCTACTGCTTCCTCGAGCGGCCGGGCGAGCCCGTCGAGACGCGGTTCACGCACGCCGACCTGCCCGCGCTGGAGGGCGAGCTGAGCGAGGCGATCGAGCGCGTTCGCAGCGGCGCATTCGTGCCCACGCCGAGCGAGTTCGCCTGCGCCGGCTGCCCCGCGCTCGGCGTCGTGTGCGCGGGAACAGGCCTCCACGACCTCGACCCTCGCTGATGGCACACCGCTCGTTCGTCAAGGAGGCGCGCCGCCGGGTCGCCCCAAAGAAGGCCCGCGTCGTGCCGGTGCTCGACCGCCTCGCCGCCGAGCACGCCGACGCCGGCATCGCGCTGACGTTTCGCAACGAGCTCGAGCTGCTCGTCTCGGTGATGCTCTCGGCGCAGACCACCGACGTGAACGTGAACCGCGTCACGAAGACGCTCTTCGCGAAGTACCGTCGCCCCGAGGACTACCTCGCGGTGCCGGTCGAGGAGCTGGAGCAGGACATCTTTCAGACCGGCTTCTTCCGGCAGAAGACGAGGTCGCTGCGCGGCACGATGACGCTGCTGCTCGCCGACTTCGGCGGTGAGGTGCCGGGGACGATGGAGGAGCTGCTGCGGCTGCCCGGCGTCGCCCGCAAGACGGCGAACGTCGTGATGGCCGAGCGCGGCAGCCCGCAGGGGATCGTCGTCGACACGCACGTGCGACGGCTGTCGCAGCGGCTCGGCTTCACCAAGGAGGACGACCCGGTGAAGATCGAGCGCGACCTCGTGAAGCTCGTGTCGCGAGAGCGCTGGGCCGTGTTCCCGCACCTGCTGATCTGGCACGGCCGTCGTGTGTGCGACGCGCGCAAGCCGGCGTGCGAGCGCTGCGTGATCGCCGATCTCTGTCCGGCGAGCCGCATCGAGGTGGCGCCGTGGGCGCCCGAGCCGGCGGCGGCACGGTGAGTGCTATCAGTGCTATCAAGCAGGCGCTCGAGGACGGCTTCTCCCGCGGTGACGAGGCGAGCCTGGTCGCGTTCTACGACGCGCTGCTCGCGGGCGAGCTGCTCGTCGCGGAGGGCGGGGGAGAGGCGGGCTTCGCGGTCGCGCTTGGCGGCACGGTCGCCGGCGCCGGCGCGGGTGGCGGCGGCCCGGGTGGTGACGACCCGGCGCTCCTGCTGGCCGGGTCGCGCGGCCCGGAGGGCGAGGCGGAGGTCGCCGCCTTCACGGGCGACGAGGAGCTGGAGGCCTGGGCCGGGTGGGGCGGCGAGCGGCGCGCGGTTCCGGTGGTCGAGCTCGCCGGGGCGCTTCTGGATGCGGGCGTCCACGTGCTGGCGCTGAACCCGGCCGGCCCCGTTGGGCGGCGCGTCGACGTCGTCGAGCTGCGGCAGCTCGCGGCAGGCAGCCGGCCTCGCAGCGGCCGTGCGTCGTTCGGCTTCGATCCGCGTAGCGGCGTCGCCGTCGCGGCCCCTGCGTCCGACCTGACGCCTGCGCTCACGGCCGCTCTCCAGGCGGTCTGCGCCCACGCCTCCGACATCGCTGCCGCCTATCTCGTCGAACTGCTGCAGCCGCGCCGCTCTGCCGCCGTCGAGCTCGCCGTCGCGCTGGAGGTCGACGACCCAGCCGACGCTGCCCGGCGCGAGGCCGTGCGGGAGCTCGTCGGCGCCGTCGTCACCCAGGTTCCCGGGGCGGGCCTCGACGGGATCGGCTTCCTCTGGCTCGACGGGCGGCTGGACGGCCTCGTGCGGGCGCGCGTGGCACCCGCGTATCGTCGTGCGGACCGGACGTAGAGGCAACGTCGCCCCGCTCGTGCCCGACGCGGGATACCCGTGCACAGCGGGGAGCTGGGTGGCCGACGCAGTCCGGGGTTCGTGTTCGCTCTCTTCCATCCCGTTGTACGAAACACAACGACGCCCCTGCAAAGGGGCGTCGTTTCATGTCCGATGGCTCGGTGAGGAGAAGTGCCTCGTGCGAACCCCCGAGCGCCGCCGGGTGGCAGCCACGCTTCAGTGGCGAACGGCCCACAATGGGGCACCGCCGCTCGTGGGGTAGAAGAGCTCGTACGGATACGACCTCAACGACCGACTCTCGGCCTCGACCGCGACGACTCGAAGCCAGCGCCAGGCGTCCTCCGAGGCGGAGAGAAGGTGCTGCGCGGGAGTCGACCATGATGCGGATCCCCCGGCGAGCATCGCCAGGACGGCGACCGCTTCCCACGTCTCGCTGTCCCAGACGCGCACTGTCCCGTCGTCGCCGGCGCTGACGAGGTGGCGGCCGTCGGGGCTGAAGCCCACAGCCCCCACCCAGCCGGTGTGGCCGGAGAGGGTTGTCAGCGGTTCCCACGTCTCGCTGTCCCAGACGCGCACTGTCCCGTCGTAGCTGGCGCTGACGAGGTGGCGGCCGTCGAGGCTGAAGGCCACAGCCCCCACCCAGCCGGTGTGGCCGGAGAGGGTT
>JANXXF010000058.1 GCA_025350775.1 Actinomycetes bacterium | reverse complement strand
CTGCCTCAACGGCGAGGCGCATCGCGAAGAGCTCGAAGCCCTGACCCACGCCGTCGTCAACCGGGAGAGGTAGTCGATGGCCGTCGTCGACCGTATCGCCACGTTCGCGCCGATCCGCGAGAAGATCGAGGCCAACGAGCGCCTCGACCTCGAGGATGGGCTCGCCCTGATCGAGTCGGACGACCTGCTCGCGCTGGGTGAGCTCGCCGACCTGGCTCGTCGCGTCCGTGGCGGCAACGACGAGGTCTACTTCGTCCAGAACCTCTATCTCAACCAGACGAACGTCTGCCGCGTGAAGTGCAAGTTCTGCGCGTTCGCCCGCACGCAAAAGCAGGAGGACGCCTACACGATCTCGACCGACGAGCTGGTCGAGGACGCCCTCCGCCAGCACGAGCTCACCGGCTTCACCGAGATCCACATGGTGAACGGCGAGAACCCGCACATCGGCTTCGACTTCTACGTCGACGTGACGCGCCGCCTGCACGAGGCGCTTCCGGACGTCCACCTCAAGCTGTTCACGGCGAGCGAGATCCACCACATGACGACGCTCTCCGGGCTGACGCACGAGGAGGTGCTGCGCGAGCTGAAGGCGGCCGGCCTCGGGTCGCTGCCGGGCGGCGGCGCCGAGATCTTCGCCGAGCGCGTGCGGCGCCTGGTCGCGCCGGGCAAGGAGTCTCCCGAGATCTGGTTCCACGTCCACGACGCCGCGCACCGCATGGGCATCCCGACGCACTGCACGATGCTCTACGGCCACGTCGAGACCTACGAGGAGCGCATCGACCACCTGCTCCGCCTGCGCGAGCAGCAGGACAAGACGGGCGGCTTCCTGGCGATGGTTCCGCTCGCCTTCCATCCGGAGAACACGGTGTTCGAGCGCCGCGGCTTTAACTTCACGAGCGGCGCCGAGGACCTCAAGATGATCGCCGTCTCGCGGCTCATGCTCGACAACGTGCCGAACATCAAGGCGTACTGGATCATGATGGGCATGCCGATGGCGCAGGTCGCGCTTCACTTCGGCGCCAACGACGTGCAGGGCACCGTCATGCGGGAGAAGATCTTCCAGGCCGCGGGCGCCACCGCCGGCACCGAGCAGAAGGTCGGCGACCTCGTCCGGCAGATCCGCGAGGCCGGTCGCATCCCGGTGCAGCGCGACACGCTCTACAACGAGCTGCGGCGCTGGTGAGCGACGAGCGCCGCACGCCTCAGGGGCGGGCGCGGCCGTAGACGTCCGCACGATGTCCGACCGCGAGCACGGTCACGCTCCCGTCGTCCTCGATCCGGTAGATCACGCGGTACGGCCCCCGGCGCGCCGACCACAGCCCTGAAAGCTCGAAGCGCAACGGCTTGCCGATCCGCCCCGGCGCGACGGCGATCGCCTCCAGGCACTCGATGACTGCGGCCGCAGCTTTCTCGGGAAGACGCCCGAGATCGCGTACCGCCGGCCCCGCGACGACGAGTCGCCGCTCGCGTTCGCTCACCGCAGGCCGGTGCGCCTCAGGTCGTCGAGCGAGACCGCATCACCTTCTGCCGCCGCGCGCTCGCCCGCCCGGATCTTCGCCAGCAGCTCGGGATTCGAGAGGACGGCCAACGTCTCCTCGAGGCTCTCGAGATCATCGGTGCTGACGAGGACGGCTGCGGGACGGCCATTGCGTGTCAGCACGATGCGGTCGTCTTCGCGCTCGACCCGGTCGACGAGCTCGGACAGGCGGGCTTTCACGTCCGACAGTGGAAGCATCTCGGTCATGACCAGAATTCTAGTCTATTGCGCCGAATGCCGCTGGCGGCGACGCCACCGTCGGCTCGGCTCCTACACTTCTCCCTGGTGATCCGCCTCGGCCGCATCTCGTACGTGAACATGGCACCGGTCTTCCACCGGCTCGACGCGCAGGTCGAGGAGATCCTCGGCGTGCCCACCGAGCTCAACCGGCGGCTGCTGGCACGGGAGCTCGACGTCGCGCCGGTCTCGTCGATCGAGTACGCGCGGCATGCCGACGAGCTGCTGCTGCTGCCCCGCCTCTGCGTCTCGTCCGAGGGCGCCGTCGACTCGATCCAGCTGGTGTCGAAGGTGCCGCTCGGCCGCATCCGCAGCGTCGCCGTGACAGCCGAGAGCGCGACCACCGTGACGCTCGTCAAGGTGCTGTTCCCCGACATCGAGCGCGTCCCCTTCGACGAGCCCGCCGACGCCAGGCTGCTGATCGGCGACGCGGCGCTGCGCAGCGCCTTCGAGGACCCGACCCCGCACTACGACCTCGGCCGGCTCTGGCTGGAGCGGACGGGCCAGCCGATGGTGTTCGCCGTGTGGGCGGCGCCGGAGCCGGTGGCGGACGGCCTGCTCGAGCTGCAGGAGCAGCTCGTCGCGTCGGTGCGCATCGCCCGCGCCGAGCCCGAGGTGCTGGCCCACGAGGCGAGCGCCCGCTACGGCTATCCGGCCGGCTTCCTGGCCCGCTACTTCGAGAAGCTCCGCTACAGCTTCGGACCGCGCGAGCGCGAGGGCTTCCTGACGTTCCTGCGCCTGGCCCAGGAGGTCGGCGAGCTCGACAGCGTGCCCAGGCTGCGCTTCGTCGACCAGGAGACGGAGGTCAAGCTGTGAGCACCGTCGCGCCGACGCTGGCGGTCAGGGAGATCCTCGACCGCGCGCTCGGCGGCGAGCGGCTCGACGAGGCGGGCGCGCTGGCGCTGCTGACCTCGCGCGAGCTCGTGCCAATCGGCCGCGCGGCCGACGAGATCAGGCGCCGCAAGACCGACCCGGAGCGCGTGACGTTCATCATCGACCGGAATCTCAACTACACGAACATCTGTTACACCGACTGCGACTTCTGCGCCTTCTACCGTCGGCCGGGCGACACCCGCGAGGGCTATGTCCTGCCGAAGTCGGTGATCTACAAGAAGATCGAGGAGACCCTCGCGATCGGCGGCACCGGCCTGCTGATGCAGGGCGGCCACCACCCCGACCTCGACATCGCGTACTACGAGGATCTGTTCACCTCGATCAAGGCGCGCTACAAGGTGCACCTGCACGCGCTGTCGCCCTCCGAGGTGCAGCACATCTCGCGCCGCTCGAAACTCACGATCTGGGAGACGCTGTCGCGGCTGCGCGACGCCGGCCTCGACTCGATCCCTGGCGGCGGCGGCGAGATCCTCGTCGACCGCGTCCGCGACATCATCTCGCCCAAGAAGACGAAGTCGGCGGAGTGGCTCGACGTGATGCGTCATGCGCAGCAGCTCGGCATGTCGACGACGGCGACGATGATGTACGGCCACGTCGAGACGGTCGCCGAGCGCGTCGAGCACATGCGCCTGATCCGCGAGCTGCAGGACGAGACCCGGGGCTTCCGCGCCTTCATCTCGTGGACGTTCCAGGACGACGGCAACCGGCTCGGCGGCCTCGTCCCGGCCGAGACCATGCCGACCTCGTTCGACTACCTGCTGACGCAGGCGGTCAGCCGCATCTACTTCGACAACATCGACCACATCCAGTCGTCGTGGGTGACGCAGGGGATTAAGATCGGGCAGGTCGCGCTCGGCTTCGGCGCCGACGACCTCGGCTCGGTGATGATCGAGGAGAATGTGGTCTCGGCGGCGGGCACCACGCACCGCGCCACGGCCGAGGAGTTCGCACGCGTCATCCGCGCCCTGGGCAAGACGCCCGTCCAGCGCGACACTCTCTACCGTGAGGTGAAGGTATGGAACTGAGCCGCCGCCCGCTCGTCGCCGCCGCTGTCGTCGCGGTGACCGCCGCGCTCTCGGTGGCTGTCGCGGCCAGCGTCCCGTCGGCCGGTGCTGCCACCCCGGCAAAGCTGTCGGCGAAGGTCGGCGCGGCCACCTTCACGACCACCTACGAGGCGTCCAAGGACGGCGGCAAGTTCGCCTGGAAGCTCACTGCGCCGGGCTACCGCCAGGCGCTGTTGGCGGTGCGGCTGATCGTTCCGTTCGGCGGCAAGCCGCTGGCGCTGACGCTCTGCACGAAGTGCCGCTCGACCGAGGTCGGGCAGGCGGTCGTGGCGACGGCGATCGCGGCCGTGATCGGAGCCGGCAAGGCGAGGGTCGAGATCGGCCCGCCGCAGGGCAAGACCGTCTCCGCGCCGCTGCGCTGAGCGCCGCCACCTCAGGGCAGCCAGCGGCTCCTGCGCAGCTTCCGGCCGGCGGGGAGGTCGGCGAGCAGCTTCCGGTGGTCGGGCGCGAGGTAGTAGCCGAGCTCGGGCCCGCCCTCGAACCAGGGGCCCAGGCGGTCTTCGCCGACCTCGACCTCGCGGGCGACAGGCGGGAGACCGCTCGCGATCCGCTGTGCGTCGACCGCGCAGGCCGGGACGACGCGCGCCGCTGCCCCGCCGGCCGGCGCCCACTCGACGTCGCCGGTGGACGCGCCGTGGCGGGAGTCGAAGAAGCACGGGGCACGGTCGGGCAGGTGCTGCTCGCCGGCGAGGTTGGCGCGGGCCACGGCGAGCGCCCGGCGCGTGGCTGCCAGCTGCGCGGCGACCCGGGGCAGATGCTCGACGCCACGCGCCCCCTTGAGGGTGCGTCTCGCCCGCAGTAGCGGCTCGCGCACGGACTCTGCCTCGGGCTCGGGGAGCGTCAGCAGCTCGCGCGCGAGGTCGCTGAGGTCGTCCTGGACGAGCGGCTGCAGGCGGCCGAGCTCCCGCCAGCGACGGCGCCGGCGAAGAAACAGGATCCCGCAGCCGCCGAACACGACGATCGACATGACGACACCGGTGATGACGCCGCCCTTGCCGCCCGACTCGCTCCGGCCCTGCTCCTTGGCGACGCGCCCGATGAAGTCGGAGATCGTCACGTCGAGCGGCTCGCCGTCGTTGGCGGCGATCGCCTCCTCGGCGTAGCGCTGGGCCGTTGCGTACGGGATCGCGGTGCTGGCGGCGCGCAGCCTGCCGCCGGTGACGACGGCGATCGTCGCTTTGCGGGTCGGATTGAGCAGCTGGGTGAGCTCCTTCAGCTGGGCCTCGCCGTCGCCGGAGGCCGCGTTCCCGGGGAGGATGGCGATGTAGTACGGGGCACCGCCGACGCGCCGGATCTTGCCGCGCAGGCGGTCGGCCTGCTCGCGGCTGAGCACGCGCCCCTGGCTCGGGTCGACGTAGACGCTCTCGTCCTTGGCGAGCACGACCGCAGCGCGGTAGGCCGCGGAGGGCGCGGCGGGCGCGACGGGCGCGGCACGGGCGATGGCGCGAGCGGCCGGCGCGGTCGCGACGACGAGCAACGCGGCGGTCGCGGACGCTGC
>JANXXF010000029.1 GCA_025350775.1 Actinomycetes bacterium | reverse complement strand
GTGGGCCGACCGGCAGATGCCCGTGCTCCGCGCCATCCGCGACCGTTTCGCGCGTGACCGCCCGCTGGCCGGGCTTCGCATCGCGGCCTGCCTACACGTCACCACCGAGACCGCGAACCTGATGCGCACGCTGCAGGCGGGCGGCGCCGACGTCCTGCTGTGCGGCTCGAACCCACTCTCGACCCAGGACGAGACGGCTGCCGCCCTCGTCGTCGAGTACGGGATCCCGACCTTCGCGATCAGAGGCGAGGATCACGACTCGTACTACGCCCACATCGAGGCGGCCTGCGACCATCGCCCGCAGCTCACGATGGACGATGGCGCCGACGTGATCGGCGTGCTGCACTCGGCGCGGCGCGAGCAGCTCGGCACCGTCATCGCGGGCACCGAGGAGACGACGACGGGCGTTCTCCGCCTGAAGGCGCTCGAGCGCGAGGGCAAGCTCGCCTTCCCGGTGATCGCGGTCAACGAGGCGCAGACGAAGCACCTGTTCGACAACCGCTACGGCACCGGGCAGTCGACGCTCGACGCGATCATGCGCTCGACGAACACGCTGATCGCCGGCACGAGGTTCGTCGTGGCGGGCTATGGCTGGTGTGGCCGTGGGGTCGCCTTGCGCGCCAGGGGCATGGGTGCGCAGGTGATCGTCACCGAGGTCGAGCCGGTGAAGGCGCTCGAGGCCGTCATGGACGGCTTCGCCGTGATGCCGATGCTCGAGGCCGCCGCGATCGGCGACATCTTCGTCACCGCCACCGGCGACAAGCACGTGCTTGCCGGCCGGCATCTCGAGCTGCTGAAGGACGGCGCGATCATCGCCAATACCGGTCACTTCAACGTCGAGATCGAGCTGCCCGCGCTCAGGGCGCTCGCGCTGAGCAGCCGCACCGTGCGGCCGTCCGTCGAGGAGTTCGTGCTGGCCGACGGGCGAACCGTGTATCTCCTGGCGGAGGGCCGGCTCGTCAACCTCGGCGCTGCGGAGGGCCACCCGGCGACCGTCATGGACATGTCCTTTGCCAACCAGGCGCTCAGCGCCGAGTACGCGGTACGCAACGCGGGCAGCCTCGAGCGGAAGGTCTATGCCGTGCCGGCGGAGATCGACCGCGAGATCGCCCGCGTCAAGCTGGCGACGATGGGCGTCGAGATCGATCGGCTCACTGCGGAGCAGGAGCGCTACCTCGCATCCTGGGAAGAGGGCACGTGAGCGGCCGGCCCCCGGTGCGCTGACCGTGCTCGCACCCGAGGAGATCATCCGGCTGGAGGACGGCGCCGTCGTACTGCTCGACCAGCGGCAGCTGCCGGCCGAGCGGGTCGAGCTGTCGTGCCACTCCGCGGCGGAGGTCGCGGAGGCGATCAGGACGCTCGCGGTGCGTGGTGCCCCTGCGATCGGGGTCGCGGCCGCGTACGGCATGGCCCTTGCCGCCTGGCACGGCGAGGACCGGGCGGCCGCGCGTGCCGTCCTGGCCGCGTCACGCCCGACGGCGGTGAACCTCTTCTGGGCACTGGCTGAGATGGACGCCTGGGCCGGTGATCCGGCCGAGCGCGCCCGTGCCATCCACGTCGAGGAGGTGGAGCGCTGCCGCCGGATGGCCGAGCACGCGCTCGCGCTGTTCTCGCCGGGGCTGCGGGTGCTGACCCACTGCAACGCCGGCGGGCTGGCGACCGGTGGCGTGGGGACGGCCGTCGGGGCGATCGTGCGCGCCCACGAGGCGGGCCTGGTCGAGCACGTGTGGGCCGACGAGACCCGGCCGTTGCTCCAGGGGGCCCGGCTCACCGCCTGGGAGCTCGAGCAGGCGGGGGTTCCGTTCCACGTGATTGCCGACTCGGCCGCCGCCTTGACGATGGCCCGCGGCGAAGTCGACTTGGTCGTCACCGGCGCCGACCGGATCGCCGCCAACGGCGACACTGCCAATAAGATCGGCACCTACATGCTCGCCGTGCTCGCTCACCACCATGGTATTCCGCTCGTCATCGTCGCCCCGTCGTCGACGGTTGACCTGTCGCTCGCCGACGGCGGCGCGATCCCGATCGAGGAGCGCGACGGCGCCGAGCTGACCGCGCGTTTCCCCGCCCGCAACCCCGCTTTTGACGTGACGCCCGCCGCTCTCATCTCGGCCATCGTCACCGAGCGCGGCATCCACCGCGCCCCCTTCGACCTCGACCCGGGAGCGTTCGCATGAAGGCGATCATCCTCGCCGCCGGCTACGCCACACGGCTCTATCCGCTCACCATCGACCAGCCGAAGGCACTGCTGCCCGTCGCGGGCAAGCCGATGGTCGAGCACGTGGTGGGCCGGCTTGCCACGATGCCCGACGTCGACGAGATCCTGCTCGTCACCAACGCCAAGTTCGCCCGCCACTTCGCGGAGTGGTCGGCCGGGTTCACGCCGCCGCGCCCGGGTCTCGCGCCACGGATCATCGACGACGGCACCACCGACGAGTCGAACCGCCTGGGCGCGAACGGCGATCTCGCGTTCGTGCTCGACAGCGAGGGCATCGACGACGACATCGTCGTCATGGCCGGCGACAACCTCTTCGCCGAGAGCCTTGCGGGCTTCTCGGCCGTCTGCCGCGAGCGGGGCGCGCCCGTGGTCGTGCTCACCGACATCGGCGACCTTGCCGAGATGCCGAAGTACAGCATGGTCGAGGTCGCTGCCGACGGCCGGCTGACGTCCTTCGTCGAGAAGCCCGCCGAGCCCACCTCGACGCTCTCCTGCATCGCGCTCTATTTCTATCCGCGCGTGGCGCTGGGCGAGGTGCGCCGCTACCTGGCGGAGGGCAACAACCCGGATCAGCCTGGCCGCTTCGTAGCCTGGCTGTTTGAGCAGCAGCCGGTGCACACCTGGCGGCTGGACGGGCTCTGGTACGACATCGGCGGCCTCGAGGCGCTGCAGGAGGCCGACCGGCTCTTCACGGAACTGCTCCAGAGCTGACCCGAAGCTGTGCGTCCGTCCCCCGTAGCGTGGGGGCGTGGGACTCGACCTTCTGCTCGACCTGCTGGTGCCGCGGCGCTGTCTCGGCTGTGGGGCCGCCGGTGCGGCGCTGTGCGCCGGCTGCGTCGAACGGCTGCGCTGGCTGGACGGGCATCTCTGCGCCCTTTGCGGGGCGCCGCGGCCGCGACCCGAGGAGCGCTGTCGCGAGTGCCGCAGCCGCCGGCTTGCGTTCGCGTCGGCGCGCGCCGCCGTCGCCTACGACGATGCGCTGCGGGGCTTCGTCGGCGCCTGGAAGGAGCGCGGCGTGCGCGGCGCGGCGCCGCTCGCGGCCGGGCTCGTGATCGGGGCGGTGGTGCGGCCGCAGGTCGCCGCGCTCACCTACGTGCCACCCGATCCGGATCGGGCGCTCCGGCGCGGCCATCATCCGCCCGAGCGGCTCGCCCGGGAGCTGGGACGACGCTGGGCGCTGCCAGTGGCCCCGTTGCTCGTACGGCGGGCCGGGTCGCGGCGTCAGCGCGGGCTGCCGCGCGCGCAGCGGCAGGCGAACGTGCAGGGTGCGTTCCGCGCGTTCGGGCGGGCGCCGTCGGCCGTGGCGCTCGTCGACGACGTCTACACCACCGGAGCTACGGTGTCGGCCGCCGCGGCAGCCCTGCTGGCGGCGGGCGCCACACGGGTCGAGGTGGTGACGCTGGCGCGCGCGGTGCGCTGAGGCGGGCACGCGTCCCCGGGCCAGGCGGCGCGCACGCGCCTCGCACGGGCAGTCCGGTACGCTCGCCGTGATGCACCTCAGCCACCTGCCGGAGATCGCGCGGCTCCTCGGGCGCGCCCCGCGGGGACGGTCGCCCGCGGCGACTGCGGTGGCCACGGCGCGCGTGCCGGCGTTCGCCGCTCCGGTCGACACGACCCCGCACTGGGGCGGTGCCGGCGTTCACGGCATTCCGCGAGCGCGCGACTGGGACGCGGTGGTCGTCGTCGAAGCTGCCGGCCCTGCCGCCGCCGACCGGGTCCGCTTCGTCGTGCTCGCCGACGGCGCGGTCGTCGTCGAGGAGGGGCCGGCCGACGGGCTTGCGCCGCTCGTGGCAGCCGCCTCGGCAGAGCTGGCGCCGCCCTATCGCTGCGAGGCCGTCCGCCGCGAGCCCGCGCTGTGGGCCGTCGCCGCCACGGCGATTCACGTCGCGACGCTGCCGGCCGACACGCCGGGCCGCCACATCGTCTTCTCCGTCCAGGAGGGTGAGCGCCTGCTGCGGGTCGACGACCTGCCCGATTTCGCGGCCTTGCCCGCCGTCGAGGCGCTCGGCGCCGGCTGCGGCGCCGCCTTCGTCGTCCAGGCCTCGCGTCTCGCCGGCACCGCCTGGGAGGTCATGGCCGAGTCCCTCTGAGTCCCGCAGCGCCCCCCAGTGGGTAACCTCTAGGGCGTGGCTCAGAACCTCGGCTCCTTCGAAAAAGTCCTGCGGCTCGGCGAAGGCCGCCGCCTCAAGCAGATTCGCGATCGGGCGCTGGCGATCGCGCGCCTCGAGCCGGCGGTCGAGGCGCTCTCCGACGAGGAGCTGAAGGCCAAGACGGTCGAGTTCCGGCAGCGTCTCGCCGACGGCGCCACCGTCGACGAGCTGTTGCCGGAGGCGTTCGCCGCTGTGCGCGAATCCTTCCGTCGCATGATCGGCATCCGCCTCCACGACGTGCAGTTGATGGGCGGGATCGTGCTGCACGAGGGCGACATCGCCGAGATGAAAACCGGCGAGGGCAAGACCTTCGTCGCCGTCCAGGCGATGTATCTCAACGCGCTCACGGGCAAGGGCGCGCATCTCGTCACGGTGAACGACTATCTCGCCAAGCGCGACGCCGAGTGGACGCGCCCCGTGTACGAGGCGCTGGGCCTCACGGTCGCGTACATCGAGAACAACATGCCGTTCGACGTCCGCCGCGCCGCGTACTACAGCGACGTCACCTACGGCACCAACTCGGAGTTCGGCTTCGACTACCTCCGCGACAACATGGCGGTCACCCTCGAGGGCACCGTCCAGCGCGGCCACCCGTACGCGATCGTCGACGAGGTCGACTCGATCCTCGTCGACGAGGCGCGCACCCCGCTGATCATCTCCGGTGAGCCCGAGACCGCCGCCAAGACGTACTACGACTTCGCGAAGATCGCCAAGAGCCTGACCGCCGAAGCGGCCAAGAACGACCTCGGCAAGGGCATCGACCAGTTCAGCTCGTCGGGCGCGGACTACCTCTACGACGAGAAGTTCAAGACCGTCTCGCCCGGCCCGAGCGCGATCGCGGCAGTCGAGAAGTACTTCGGCATCGACAACCTCTATGACCCGCGTCACGTACAGCTCGTCAACCACCTGTCGCAGGCGATGAAGGCCGAGGCGCTCTACCACCTCGACGACGACTACGTGATCGAGGACGGCGAGGTGAAGATCGTCGACGAGTACACGGGCCGCATCATGGAGGGCCGGCGCTGGTCGGAAGGCCTCCACCAGGCGGTCGAGGCGAAGGAGGGCGTGGCGATCCAGGAGGAGCACGTCACGCTCGCGACGATCACCCTGCAGAACTACTTCCGGCTCTACGAGAGGCTCGCCGGCATGACCGGCACCGCCAAGACCGAGGAGAAGGAGTTCGTCGAGATCTACGGCCTCAACGTCGTCGAGATCCCGACCAACGTCGACGTCGCGCGCCTCGACAAGAACGACCTGATCTTCAAGACCAAGGAAGCGCGCTTCGCCGCCGTCATCGAGGACATCAAGGGGCGCAACGCGCAGGGGCAGCCGGTGCTGCTCGGCACGATTGCCGTCGAGACATCGGAGTACATCTCCGAGCTGCTCAAGCGCGCCGGCATCAAGCACGAGGTGCTCAACGCCAAGCAGCACGAGCGCGAGGCCGAGATCATCAAGGACGCCGGCCAGCTCGGCGCCGTCACGATCGCCACCAACATGGCGGGCCGCGGCGTCGACATCAAGCTCGGTGAGGGCGTCCGCGAGCAGGGCGGCCTCTACGTGCTCGGCACCGAGCGCCACGAGTCGCGGCGCATCGACAATCAGCTGCGCGGCCGCTCCGGCCGGCAGGGCGACCCCGGTGAGTCGCGCTTCTACCTCTCGGCGCAGGACGAGCTGGTGCGCCTGTTCGCCGGCGACCGCATCTACAAGATCATCGACCGCTTCAAGCTGCCGGATGACCAGCCGATGGAGGCCTCGATCCTGTCGAAGCAGATCGAGAACGCGCAGAAAAAGGTCGAGGAGCAGAATTTCGTCGCGCGCAAGAACGTGCTCAAGTACGACGATGTGATGAACGCCCAGCGCATGGTCATCTACGAGCAGCGGCGACGCGTGCTCGAGGGCGTCGACATGTCGGCCGAGCTGCGCGACTGGGTAACCGAGGTGGTCGACCGCGTCGTGCGTCTGCACCTCGATGAAGACGACCCCGAGCAGTGGGACCTCGACCGCCTCGTCAACGCGTTGCAGCAGGTGTACCGCACCACGATCACCGCGGAGGAGCTGCGCGACGAGGTCGAGCTCGACGACCAGGCGCTCGTCGACGAGTTCAGCGAGGATGCGCTCGACGACTACGCCGCCAAGGAGGCCGCGCTCGGCCCGGAGCTGATGCGCGAGCTCGAGCGGTTCGTCGTGCTGCAGGTCGTCGACCACCGCTGGCGCGAGCACCTCGAGAACATGGAGTACCTGCGCGAGGGCGTGCACCTACGGGCCATGGCGCAGAAGGACCCGCTGGTCGAGTACCGCGGCGAGGGCCATCAGATGTTCGAGGTGCTCTCGCAGGCGATTCGCGAGGAGGTCGTCATCCTCGTCTTCCACGCCGAGCTCGTCGCCGAGGACGCCCAGGAGCTCCAGGACATCCAGGCCGAGCAGGCCGCCGAAAGCCGCCAGCTGTCGTACGAGCACGAGTCGCTCGCCGGCTCCCAGGCGATCGCCCAGGCGCTCGGCGGCGATCCCGGCGCCCACTATGGCGGCGGTGACGACAGCGCGATCACCGGCCTGCTCCAGCAGGAGGCGCCGGTGGTGGCGCAGCGCGTCCTCGACGAGCACGACAAGGTCGGCCGCAACGACCCGTGCTGGTGCGGGTCGGGCAAGAAGTTCAAGAAGTGCCACGGCGCCTAGGCGCCGCCGAGCTCGAGATCGTCCCGCTCGACACGGGCAGGCGCGCCGACTTCTACCGCCTGCACGGCGACTGCGACGACGCCGGCTGGTGCGCCTGCGCCGCCTGGTGGGTGCCCACCTGGGACGGCTGGGGTGACCGCACCGCCGCCGAGAACCACGAGCTGCGCGACGCGCTGTTCGCGCGCGGCGAGCACGACGGCCTGCTGGCGTACGCGGGCGGCGAGCCGGTGGGCTGGTGCCAGCTCGGGCCGCGCGACCGGCTGGCCAAACTCGTGCGCCAGCTCACCCTGGGCCCGGACCCGGAGGCGTGGGCGGTGACGTGCTTCCTGGTCGCGCCGGCCTGGCGGGGCGGAGGCGTGGCGCAGGCTCTGCTGACAGCAGCTGTCGTGCGGGCACGTGACGGTGGAGCAACGCATCTGGAGGCCTTCCCCCGGCGTGGCGAGGGCCTGGCCGCGGACGACCTCTGGAACGGCCCGGAGGCGCTGTTCCGGGCCGCCGGCTTCGTCGTGGCGCGCGCTGACGCGACCCGGCCGGTGCTCCGCCTGGAGCTCTGAGCGGCCGTGTCCGCCGCCCCCGGTGGCTACCCTGTGGTCATGCGCGACGGTGTCAGGCGGCTGGCGGGGATCCCGCTGCGCTTCCTCCAGGCCTGGCTTGCCGGACGAGCGCTGAGGCGCCGCGCGGTAGGCGTCGACACCATCGCGGGGTTCGTCACCCTGACCCACGATTTCGAGAGCCATGGCCTCGGAATCCCCGCGCTCCAGCACCGCGTCGAGGTGGAGCCCCTGCTCGAGCTGCTGGCCGCCGACGCTCCGCGGGCACTGCTCGAGATCGGGACGGCGGGCGGGGGCAGCCTCTTCCTGTGGTCGCGCGTCGCCGCCGACGACGCTGTCGTGGTCAGCGTCGACCTGCCGTGGGGCCGCTGGGGCTCCGGCTATCCACTGACGCGGGCACCGCTCTACCGGGCCTTCGCCCGTGCCCGGCAGCGCGTCGTGCTGATCCGTGGCGACTCGCACGCTGTCGCAGCACGCGAGCGCGTCGAGCGCGCCCTTGCCGGGCGGCCGCTCGACTTCCTCTTCATCGACGGCGACCACACCTACGAGGGTGCACGCCTCGACTACGAGACGTACGCACCGCTCGTGCGCCCGGGCGGGATCATCGCCCTCCACGACATCGCGAACCGGTCCGAGGACGTCGGTGTCCACCGGTTGTGGGCCGAGCTCAGGGCCTCCCATCCCGAGGCACAGGATCTCCTGTCGCCCCCTCCGGCGGCCAAGGGCATCGGCGTCGTCAGGGCTGGTGGGGAGGCCCGCGGGGCCCCTGCCGGTACGCTGTAGCCCATGGCAGACGCCGCCGAAGTCGCTTCCACGCTCGAGGAGATCAGAGCCCAGCTCGCCTGGGTCCGTGATTACCTTTGACCCGGACGGGCTGAGGAAGCGCGCCGCCGAGCTCGAGTCCGCGATGGGCGAGCCCGGCTTCTGGGACGATCAGCAGAGGGCTGCCGGCATGTCGGCGGAGCACGCGCGCGCCACGCGGCGCCTCGAGCGCTACGACGGCCTGGTGCGTGACCAGGGCGACGCCGCCGAGCTCTTCGAGCTCGACCCCGACATGGTCGACGACATCGCGGCCATGCTCGTCCCGCTCAAGCGGTCGCTCGACCAGCTCCAGGTCGAGGCGCTGTTCTCGGGCGAGTACGACGGCGGCGACGCGGTCGTCACCGTCCACTCCGGCACGGGCGGTACCGACTCGCAGGACTGGACCGAGATGCTCCTGCGCATGTACCTCCGCTGGTGCGACGACAGGGGCTTCAAGGCGGAGCTGCTGGAGGCGAGTCCGGGCGAGGAGGCCGGCCTCAAGTCGGCGACATTCGCCGTGAAGGGCGAGAACGCGTACGGGCTGTTCAAGGCCGAGCGCGGCGTCCACCGGCTCGTCCGGCTGTCGCCGTTCGACTCGGCGCATCGTCGCCACACCTCGTTCTCGACGGTCATCGCCGCTCCGCTCCTGCCCGAGGACGACTCGATCGAGATCGACGAGACCGACCTGCGCATCGACACCTACCGGGCGTCAGGCGCAGGTGGGCAGCACGTCAACAAGACCGACTCGGCGGTGCGCATCACGCACCTGCCGTCCGGCATCGTCGTGCAGTGCCAGAACGAGCGCTCGCAGACGTCGAACAAGCTGACGGCGCTGCGGATGCTCAAGTCGCGCCTCGTCGAGCAGGCCGAGGAGGAGCGCGAGGCCGAGCTAGCGAAAGAGCGAGGCCAGGCGCAGGACATCGGCTTCGGCAGCCAGATCCGCTCGTATGTGCTCCACCCGTACCAACTCGTGAAGGATCACCGCACCGATTTCGAGGTCGGCAACATCCAGGGCGTCCTCGACGGTGACCTCGACGGGTTCATCCGTGAGTACCTCTTGGCAAAGGCCGCCGGGAGGGTGCTATGACGATTCCGTCGGCTAACCTGAGTGACGGGTCGCCCATGGATATCGAACCGCTCCGCGACACCCACGCCCACACCGACGCCATTCCGTCGGGCTCTCCCTACGAGGCGCTGCGGGAGCGGGACGGCGACCGCGTCGGCATGTCCGGCAGCGGCGGCGGCGGCGCCATGATCGTCTTCGATGCCGTGACGAAGGTCTACGACCCCGACGTCATCGCGCTCGGCGACGTGTCGTTCGTGATCGAGAAGGGCGAGTTCGTCTTCATCGTCGGCGCATCCGGATCGGGCAAGTCCACGCTGATCAAGCTGCTGCTGAAGGAGAGCGACCCGACCAGCGGGCGCATTCTCGTCGGCGGCCGCGACCTCGCGCGGCTCAAGCGCGGCACCGTGCCGCTGCTCCGCCGCAACATCGGCTGCGTGTTCCAGGACTTCAAGCTGCTCTCCGACCGCACCGCGTTCGACAATGTCGCGTATGCGCTCAAGGTGCAGGGCGAGAGTCGTTCCGACATCCGTCGCAAGGTGCCCGAGGTGCTGGGCCTCGTCGGGCTTTCGCACAAGATGAACTCGTACCCCGACGAGCTCTCGGGCGGCGAGCAGCAGCGCGTCTCGGTGGCGCGCGCGTTCGTCAACCATCCGCCGCTGATCGTCGCCGACGAGCCGACGGGCAACCTCGACCCTGACACCTCGGTCGGCATCATGCAGCTGCTCTACCGGATCAACCGCTCTGGCACTACGGTGCTGATGGTGACGCACGACCGCGAGATGGTAGACAAGATGCGCCGCCGCGTCCTCCAGCTCGAAGGCGGCCGTCTGGCCCGCGACGAGCGCCGCGGGGGGTACATCGCCGAATGATTGGCCGCCTCCGCCTCCTCATCTCCGAGGCCACGCGCTCGCTCGCGGCGAACCTCTCCAACACCATTGCAGCGACGCTGACGGTGCTGATCGGCATGTTCCTGCTCGGCCTGCTGATCGGGCTCGGCAGCTGGGTCATCTCCTGGAGCGACCACGTCAAGCACGAGCTCGTCGCGCATGTCTACTTCTGCACGCCGCTGCCGCCGTGCACCCGTTACGAGACGCCGGTGGAGCTGAAGAAGGCGCGCACCGTCCTCATCAAGATGGACGAGGTCAAGACCGTCCGCTTCGTCTCCCGCCAGGAGGCTCTCGCGACGATGCGCAAGAAGACGCCGGAGCTCACGCGCAACCTCTCCTCGAACCCTCTGCCCGACTCGCTCGAGGTCGTCCCGAAGCGCGGCGAGGACGTCGAGCTGATCGCGAAGCGCGTCGAGCACCTGAAGGGCTCGGGCCAGCTGGGCGGCATCGAGAAGGTCAACTACGGCAAGAAGACGGCGAAGAAGATCCTGCAGATCGCCAAGGTGATCGAGATCGTCTTCCTGATCGGCACGATCCTGCTGCTCATCTCGTCCGCGTTGCTGATCGCCAACACCATCCGCCTCTCGATCTTCTCGCGACGACGTGAGATCGAGGTGATGAAGCTCGTCGGCGCCACGAACTGGTTCGTGCGCGGCCCGTTCATGATCGAGGGGCTGATCTGCGGGCTGGGCGGCTCGGTGCTGGCGATCGTCCTGCTCCTGGTCGGGCGCCAGTGGGCCTTGCCGCAGATCTTGCCGAGCCTCGGCACCACGGCCGACGTCAAGGCGCTGGGCTTCAGCTACACCGTGCTCATCCTGCTCGGCGCGGGGCTCGTGCTCGGCGCTGCCGGCTCGGGGCTCACCATCAGGAAGTTCCTGAAGGTCTAGACGCCCTGAGCGACCTCCTCGTCGTCGAGATCTCTCGCCGTGGCAAGCTGATCGCGGGTGAGCCCTTCTTCACGCCCGGCACGCCGGTGGTGCTCGAGAAGAAGGGCTCCAACGAGGCACGTCCCGGAGACCTCGTGGTCGTGCGCGTGGGGCGGGGGCGCGCCCACCTGGTGAAGGTGCTGGGCGACGCCTCCTCGATCGACGCGGTCATCGACGGCCTGCTGATCGAGAAGGGCGAGCTGGGCGCGCAGGAGCGCTACGAGCCGTTCGAGCCGGACCTGGCGGGCCGCAGCGACCTGCGCGAGCTGCCGACGTTCACGATCGATCCCGAGACGGCGAAGGACTACGACGACGCGATCTCGCTGCGCCGCGAGGGCGACGGCCTGCGCCTGTGGGTGCACATCGCCGACGTGTCGGCGTACGTGCGTGCCGGCACCCTGCTCGACACGGGTGCCGCCGCCCGCTCCAACTCGGTGTACGTTCCGGGCCGGGTTGCGCCGATGCTGCCGCACGACATCGCCGACGACCTCTGCTCGCTGCGCGCCGGCGTCGACCGCCTCTGCGTGACGGTCGAGGTGCCGTTTGACGGCAGCCTCCGCGCCGGCGAGGCGACCTTTTACCGCTCCGTCATCCACTCCGACGCGCGTCTCACCTACGGCCAGGCCGGGCGCATCCTCGCCGGCAAGGAGCAGGCCGACCCGGTCGTGCTCGACGGGCTGAAGCTGGCCGACCGGCTCACCGAGGAGCTCCGCCGCCGCCGCTTCGCCCGCGGCGCCCTGCGCATCAACACCACCGAGGTGACGTTCTCGTTCGACGGCAAGGGCGGGGTGGCGGATGCCTGGCAGGAGGGCGAGCCGGCGTCCCACCGCCTCGTCGAGGAGCTGATGATCCTGGCCAACGAGGCGGTCGCCGAGCTGCTCTCGAGCCGCCGCCGCGACGGCATGTTCCGGATCCACGAGGAGCCCGACCCCCAGTCGATCGCCCTGTTGCTGGCACGGCTCGCCGAGCTGGAGATCCCGACGCCACCCGCTCCGAAGGTCGAGGAGATCGGGCCGAGCGACGCAGCCGCGCTGGCCGCCGCTATCGCCGACCGGCTCACCGAGTACGTCGAGCAGTCCGGCAGGGGCAAGCTCTCCTTCCCGCCGCTCGTGCTGCGCTCGCTCAAGCAAGCACGCTACGCGCCGCAGAACTACGGCCACTCCGGCCTCGCGAGCCCCGCGTACTGCCACTTCACCTCGCCGATCCGCCGCTACCCCGACCTCGTGCAGCATCGTGCCCTGCTCAACGAGCTCGGCCTCGACAACGAGCCACTTGCCGACGATCTGCCGGAGCTGGCCGAGCACTGCTCGGTGCGTGAGCGCGAGGCGAGCAAGCTCGAATACCTCGCCGACGAGATCTGCCTGTGCTGGCTGCTCGAGCAGCGGCTCTTCGTGGAGGGCTGGGACGCCAACTTCGAGGGGGAGATCACGGGTCTCATCGGGGCGGGGCTGTTCATCAAGTTCGGCGACGTCTTCGAGGGTTTCCTGCCGTCGCGGACGCTAGCCGACGACCGCTATGAGCCGACGCCGCTGGGGACGGCCCTCGTCGGCCGTCGCAGCGGGCACCGCTTCCGCATCGGCGACCGCATCCCGGTGCGGGTCACGGGCATCCGCCGCGCCGAGGGCAAGGTCGAGCTCGCTCTCGCCGGCGCCGGGCGCGGCGGCCGTACCGAGACCGCCCCCGGCATCGTCCGCACCACAGCCGGCCGCCCCGGCCAGCGGCCGGTCAACGCTGGCAGCGGTCCGAACCGCGCCGCCCGCCGGCGCAAGCGCGCCTAGAGGCTTGCTGTGCATCGGCGCGACACCGGTTGCCGCTCCGGGCGCGGTGCCGTGACGCCCCGGCTTGGCCCGGGACAGCCCCGTCAGGGGCTCCGATTCACATCAAGCCTCTAGACTGCTGGCATGGCGAAGCACCCTGGCGAGAAGCTGATCGCCGAGAACAGGAAGGCCCGGCACGACTACCACCTCAGCGACTTCGTCGAGGCCGGTCTCGTGCTGACAGGCACCGAGGTGAAGTCGTGTCGCGACGGCCGGGCGAACCTGCGCCAGTCCTACGCGGAGGTGCGCGACGGCGAGGCGTGGCTGGTGGGCGCGCACATCTCGGTGTACGAGCAGGGCAACATCAACAACCACGAGCCGGAGCGTGCCCGCAAGCTGCTGCTGCACCGTCGCCAGGTCGACGACCTCTTCGAGTCTGTGAGGGAGAAAGGGATGACGCTCGTCCCGACCCGGATGTACTTCAAGGGTGGCCGCGCCAAAGTCGAGATCGCCGTGGCGAAGGGCAAGGACGTCCACGACAAGCGGGCGGACGTCGTCAAGCGTGACGCCGACCGCGAGATCCAGCGCGCGCTCAAGGACGCGCGCCGCTAGCCCGACCATGGAGCGGCACCCGCCAAATCGGCTGCCGGAGGGCCAGTTGACGGTGCTCGCGGCGGCGGCGCTCGACGGTGCCGGTGACCTCATCGGCTTTCTCGACGTCGCCGGCTGCGTCCGCTACGCGAACCGTGCCGCGTGCGACGAGCTGCAGGTCTCCTGCGAGCTGGTGCTGCAGGCCACGATCTTCGACTTCCTGCCGGCGCTGACGCCGGAGCTGTGGGCGCAGCGGTGGCAGGAGTTCCGCGCCGGCGGGCGTCTCCGCTCCGCCGACAGGATGCGACGGCGCGACGGCACGACCTTTCTCGTCGACGTGCAGGCCTCGCTCGTCACCTCCGATGGCATCGAGTTCGCCCTCGTTGTAGCGCGCGACATCACCGAGGCCCGCCGCGCCGAGCGGGCGTTGCGCGAGAGCGCCGAGGCATTCCGGGCGCTCACCGAGAACAACCGGGCGCTGGTCACCCGCTGGGGACTCGACCACAGGGTCATCTACGCCAATCCGTCGGCTGCTGCGGTCGGCGGCCATGCTCATAGCGAGCTCGTCGGAAACACCGCCGCCGAGATCCTTGACGATGCTCCCGCTGCAGCGCGGATCGAGGAGGCGCTCCGACGCGTGTTCCGCCTGGGCGTGCCCGAGACAACCGAGTTAGTGTTGTACGGACGCACGTTCGACTGGCACGTTGCGCCGGAGTTCGGCGAGCAAGGCGACGTCGTGTCGGTGCTCGGCGTCAGTACCGAGGTCACCGAGCAGAGGGCACTCGAGCGGGAGCTGCGCGAGTCGGGCGACTTCATCGCCCAGGTGATTGCGAGCGCCCAGGAGGGGATCGTCGTCGTCGACCGGGAGCTGCGCTACGTCATCCGTAATCGATTCATGGAGGAGCTGACCGGCATCCCCAGCTCCGACCTGCTCGGCGTCAGCGTGGTCGAGCGGACGATTCCGCAACTGGACGAGCTGATCCGCTACCTCGAAGCAGCGCTCGCCGGCGCTGTCGTGCGTAGCCGCGACATCAATGTGCTTGTGCGGCCGGGCCTCCCTGAGACCTGGGTGCAGACGACGTACTCGCCCCTCCGCGCTGCTTCCGGCGCAATTGCCGGCGTGATCATGGTTGTCCATGACGTGACGAGCCGGCGGCAGGCCGAGCAGGAGCGCCGCGAGCTCGAGGTGAAGCTGCTGGAGACGCAGAGGCTCGAGAGCCTGGGCGTGCTCGCCGGCGGGGTGGCGCACGACTTCAACAACCTGCTCGTCGGCATTCTCGGCAACGCGAGCCTTGCTGCTGCCGAGCCCGGGCTGCACGAGACCGTGCGCGAGCGGCTGCAGGAGATCGACCTGGCTGCCCGCCGCGCTGCCGACCTGACGCGACAGCTGCTGACGTACGCCGGACGGGGCCGCGGCACTACGTTGCCGCTCGACGTGTCGGAGCTCCTCGCCGAGACCATCGGGCTCGTGCGTGCTGCGATCCCACGCACGGTCAACCTCGACGTCCAGCTCGACCCGGCCCTGCCGGCGGTCGTCGCCGACCGCTCGCAACTCCAGCAGGTGGTGATGAACCTCGTCATCAACGCGGGAGAGGCGGTGGGCGATGCCGGTGGAACCGTGCGGGTCACGACTGCGGTTGCCGAACTGGGCGCGGAGGAGGCCGCCGCCACCGTCATCGGTGGAGGTGAGCTGGCCGTCGGTTCGTATGTCGTGATCGAGGTAGCCGATACCGGGACCGGTATGGACGCCGAGACCGTCGCGCGTGTGTTTGAGCCGTTCTTCTCGACCAAGGGCGTCGGCCGGGGACTTGGCCTCTCCTCGGTGCTCGGCATCGTGCGCGCCCATCGCGGTGCGCTCCGTGTCGAGAGTCGCGACGGGCAGGGCACCACGTTCCGTGTGTTGCTGCCCCTCGTGCCCGAGGCTGCCGCCGCCCCGGCGCGGGGACACGACTCCGCCGCGACCGCCGGCGAGCGGCCGGTACGTTCCGATCCCGCCGGGGCTGCGGACGGCCCGGTGCCTGTCCTGCTCGTCGAGGACGAGGAGGCCGTTGCGCGCACGGTGCGTCGGATGCTCGAGGTGGCCGGCTACAGCGTCACACCCACGTCCGACGGGCATGAGGCCCTCGCCGTGCTGCGGACGCGCCCGGGCAGCATGCATGCCGTCGTGCTCGATCTGACGATGCCGGGGCTGGGCGGTGCCGACACCTATCGCGACCTGCGGCTGCTCGACCCGCTGCTCCCGGTGCTCGTGACCAGCGGCTACGCCGACGGTGACGACATGCTGGCGATCGATGACGATGTGCACGCCGCTTTCCTCGCCAAGCCGTACGTGCCGGCGGAACTTGCCGCTGCGCTCGGCCGGCTGCTCGGCGCTGCCGCGCCTGCGCCCGCGCGATGACGGCCACCCCGCGGCGCGACCGCTATACTCCCTTGCGAACATGACATACGGGGGCGACCTGGCTTCGACGTGGTCGATCACTCCGGATGAGTTGCGAGCCGAGGTCCCCGGTCGGCCTCGTTAAAAAACCGGGAACAAGTAAGTGCGGATCGTGAACTCGCACTCGCTGCCTAGTCAATAGCTAGGTAGCCGTCTCTCCGGGTTGGGCCCGTGGCCCGGAGCTGGCGCCAACAAACGGGCTGGTGCCAATGCAGAGCCAACCGGCGGCGGCACGAGACATCAGGGTGGCTGGCCTGGACAGAAGGCGGCCCGTGTGCCCGCCGCCCGGGCGAGATGCCAAGCACGGGCTACGCTCGTAGATGCTCTCCCCGGCGCGACTGCGGACGCGGGTTCGATTCCCGCCGCCTCCACTGATCGCAGAGTCTCGCAGGAACCAGGAAATGCCCGTAAGCGGGCATTTCTGCTGTTCAGGCACGGCCGCCGGCCGGGCAGGAAACCGGCGTCCTGCTCGCCTCCAGTCACGCCGGGCGGCC
>JANXXF010000019.1 GCA_025350775.1 Actinomycetes bacterium | reverse complement strand
GCCCGAGCAGGTGGTCGACGGGGATCAGCGGGAGCCGTCGCGCCCAGGCGAGCGCCTTCGCCGCGGCGACCCCGACCAGCAGCGCGCCGATCAGGCCGGGACCCTGCGTCACCGCCACTGCGCGCACATCGTCGAGCGTGGCGCCTGCGTGGGCCAACGCCTCGCGGACGACCGGGGCGATCAGCTCGAGGTGCCGTCGCGACGCAATCTCGGGTACGACACCGCCGTACTGCGTGTGGAGCTCCGCCTGCGTCGCCACGACGTTGGCGCGCACGTTACCTTCGCCGTCCACCAACGCTGCGGCGGTCTCGTCGCACGAGGTCTCGATGCCGAGGATCACGGCGCGTCGCTGTCGTCGGGCTCGTCGCGCCACATGACGATCGCGTCCTCGCGGTTATCCGTGTAGTACGCCCTCCGGATGCCGCGGTTGACGAAGCCGAGCTGCTCGTACAGGCGGATCGCCCGGTCGTTGGAGACGCGCACCTCGAGCGTGTAGCCCTGGCGCCCGTCGCTGTCGGCGAGCGCGAACAGCCGCTCGAGCAGCACCCTGGCGATGCCGTGCCCCTGCCGGTCGGGATCGACGCAGACGTTCATGATGTGCCAGGCATCGACGTAGCGCGAGGCGATGACGTACCCGGCCAGCCGCCCGGAATGCACGTCAAACGCGCCCAGGCAGCGCGACGTCGGCTTCGCCAGCTCGCCGGTGAACATCGTGCGCGACCACGGGGTCGGGTAGGCACGACGCTCGATCGACTCGATCTCGTCGAGGTGAGCGCTGCCGAGCCGGAGGATCTCGACGGGAACCGGCGGTGCGCTCATGCGGCTCCCGCCTGGACGGCCTTCTTCGCGTCGGGAGCCCGCAGGTACACCGGCAGCGCCTCATCGGCCGGCCCGAACGTGCGGGCGAGCAGCGCGTGGAAGCGGGCGCGCGGGAGGTGCAGCTCGCTCGCGCCGGCGGGTACGTCGCCGCCGGCCCGTTCGAACAGCTCGCGGTAGCGGACGGCGCCATCGCCGACGAGCAGCGTGCCTGGCGCGAAAACGAGGTCGTCCGGACGGATGCAGCGCTCGCCGCTGCCGTCGAGCACGAACACCTCGCTGCGGCGCGCGTCCACGACGGCGATCACGTCGGCGTCGCTGCCGGCGGGAGCGGCCCCTCCTGAGCCGGCAGGCACGGCGCCCCGGCCAGCCCGCGCGCCTGCCGCCAGCGCCGCAAGCGTCGAGACACCCGCGACCGGGACGTCGAGCGCCAGCGCGATCCCGCGCGCATGCGCGAGGCCGATGCGGACGCCCGTGAAGCTGCCCGGCCCAACACCGCAGGCCACGCCGTCGAGATCGCCCGGCACGAGGCCGGCGTCATGCAGCAACGCGTCGATCGCCGCCATCAGGCTGCGCGACGGCACCGCCCGCTCGCCGAGCGCGGCGCCATCGCGGACGAGCGCCGCAGTGGCCGTCGACGTGGCCGTATCGAAGGCGAGGATCAGCATTCGCCCAGGCGTTGTAGCAGGGATTCCTCGGCACACTCGACGGTGATTCCGCGGTGCTCCGGGTCGATGTGACGGAACGTGACGGCGACGCGGGCCGGCGGCAGGAAGCCCGTGCCCGCCTCCGGCCACTCGACAAAGCAGAGCGCGCCGTCGAGGTATGGCTCGAGCGCGCCCCACTCCTCCGGCTCGACGTGCTGGAAGCGGTAAAGGTCGAGATGCGAGACATCGAGGCCGTGGCCGGCGTAGCGGTGGGCGATGGTGAAGGTCGGGCTGGTTACGGGCCGCGTCACGCCAAGCGCCCGGCACGCGCCACGAACGAAGGTCGTCTTGCCCGAGCCGAGGTCGCCGCTGAGCGTGACGACGTCGCCGGCCTGCAGCGCGCGAGCGAGCCGGGCGGCGAGCGCCTCGGTCTGCCCGGGTGAGGCGGTGACGATGTCGACCGTTGCCATGCCGGCATGGTCGCAGCCGCGGCGCTTCCCGCGCGCCGTCAGAAGAGGCCGAGCTGGGCGGTCGCGGCGGGCGGTGCGGGCATGGTTGTCGCGGCGGGCGGTGCGGGCATGATCGCCACAGCGGGCACGGCCGGCGCGACCGAGCCTTCGGCGCCGCCGAGCAGCGCCGGGATTCTGCGGAAGTCCTCTTCGAGCACTTTGAGCATCGCCGGCGTGTAGAGCGCGGCTGCCGGGTGGTAGATCGGGAAGAGCACCACCCGCGTCGAGCCGACGACCACGTCTTGCGCGACTCCGTGCACGCGCGTGATGCCGGCGGGATTGCCGGTGAGGAGCTTGGTCGAGAAGTTGCCGAGCGTCGCGATCACGCGCGGCCGGATCAGCTCGATCTGCTGGACGAGCCAGGGCTGGCACGCCTCGATCTCGTCGAGCTGGGGATCACGGTTGCCCGGCGGCCGGCACTTCAGCACGTTCGCAATGTAGACATCGGCGCGGGCGAGCCCGATCTCGCCGAGCAGCCGCTCGAGCAGCTTGCCGGCGGCGCCGACGAAGGGCACGCCCTGCTGATCCTCGTGGAAGCCAGGCGCCTCGCCGACGAACATCAGCTGCGCGGTGGGCGCCCCCGAGCCGAAGACGACCTGCGTGCGGGTGTCGGCGAGCCGGCAGTTCGGGCACGCGGCTGCGTGCTCTCCGAGCGCCTGGAGCTTGTCTGGTGCGGCGAGGCTCTCAGTGCCCGCAGCCACAGCCCCCGCCACAACACCCGCCGCCGGAACCACCGAACGAGGGTGTCACGGCGGTGCCGTGAGCAGCGAATGCAGAGAACTGCTTGGCGACTTTCGTCGCCTTGCAGTGAGGGCACTTCGGATCGCCGTCGCCCAGACGGACGAGCTCCTCGAAATGCTCCTCGCACTTCATGCACACGTACTCGTAGATCGGCATCGCCCGGGCAGTCTAGACCGCGGCGCGGATGCAGGGGGCCGGATGCAGCGGTGAGGCTGCGCCGTCAGCCGGCGATCGGCGCACCGGCCGCCGTGCCCGGCACCGCGCCGGCCGCTGCTGCCCCCTCCGCCGGCCGGAGCTCGACGAGGAAGCGCGCGCCCACGCCGGGCTCGCTCTCGACCCCGATCGTGCCGCCCATCGCCACCGTCAGCTCACGGGCGATCGCGAGCCCGAGTCCGGTGCCGACGGCCCGATTCTCGGCGTACTTGCCGTGAAGGTGGAATCGCTCGAAGGCGTGCGGCAAGTCTTCCGCGGCGAGGCCCGGGCCGGTGTCCTCGACGGTGAGCAGCGTGCCGTCGGCGGCCACGATCACCTGCCCGCCTGCCGGGGTGATGCGCAGAGCGTTCTCGACGAGGTTGGAGATGACCTGCAGCAGGCGGTCGTTGTCGCCGATCGCGATCGTGCCGCCGTCCGCGCGGGCCACGAGCTCGATGCCGAGCGACCGCGCCTTGTCCTCGTAGCGGCGGGCGACCTCGCGCACGACCTGACCGAGGTCGACCGCATCCGTGCGCGCGGAGAACCGGCGCGAGCGCAGCCGGGCCAGGTCGAGGAGATCCTGGACGAGCCGCTCGAGCCGCGTCGCCTCGCGGCCGATCACGTCGCCGGCCTCCGCGGCGGGGATGACATCGTCGACGAGCGCCTCGGCGTGCCCCTTGATCGCGGCCAGCGGCGTCTTCAGCTCGTGGCTGACCGAGAGCAGGAATGCCCGTTCGGCCTCACGCGCCCGCTCGAGCTCGGCGGCCATGTGGTTGAAGGCGGCTGCAAGCTGGACAACCTCCTGCGCGCCACGCTCGGGCAGCGGCTCCTCATGCAGGCCGGCGGCAAGATCCCGGCTGGCGTCGGCGACGAGGCGGATCGGCCGGGCCACGGCGCGGCCGAGGACGACGGCTCCCAGGGCGGCGAGCGCAGCACCGACGATGCCGGCGATCAGCAGCGCCAGCCCGAATGGCTTCCAGTCGCCGGCTGCAAGCCGCTCGGCGCGCAGGAGCACGACCGCCTGCGACCCCGTCGGCTGGGCCGCGTAGAGAAAGCCCGTCCCGCGCACGTCGACGCGCCCCTGGGCCGGTGCACCGCGCAGGAGTGCGTTGCCACCACGCGGCGGGAGCAGCAGCGCCGCCTCGCGCAGCGGCAGAATCGCGACCCGTTCGTCCTGCGTCGAGAGAAAGGTGCCGAGCGCCGCGAAGCGCGAGTTGGACGACGGATCGCTGCCCTCGCGCGCGGCGAGCAGGTCGGCCTGCCGCGCAAGCTGCCTGAGCGCCTGCTGGCGTGAGGAGTCGCGCACGAGCACGACACCCACGCCGAGCATGAGCCCGATCGAGACGAGCACCGTGACAGCGATCGTCGCGAACATCCGGGAGCGGAGGCTGCGGAGCTGCACGGACGGATCACGCCCTCGGCGGGCTAGCCGGCGACGGCCTTGTAGCCAGAGCCTCTGATCGTGCGGATCAGCTCGGGACGTCCGAGCTTCGCGCGCACCTGCGCGACGTGGACGTCGACCGTCCGCGTCCCGGCTGCGAACTCGAGGCCCCACACCCGGTCGAGCAGCTGGTCGCGCGACACGACAAGGCCATGATTGTCCATGAGAAAGGCGAGGAGGTCGAACTCCTTGCTGCGGAGGTCGACGAGTTCGCCGGCAACGGTCACCTCGCGGGCTGACCGGTCGAGGACGACGTCGCCGAGCGTCACCTTGGCGTCGATCGGCTGGGGCTCGACGCGCCGCATCACGGCCTTCATGCGGGCGACCAGCTCACGCGGCGAGAACGGCTTCGAGATGTAGTCGTCGGCCCCGAGCTCGAGGCCCGCAACGCGATCGGGCTCCTCGTCGCGCGCGGTGAGCATCAGGATCGGCACCTGCGAGCGCCGGCGGATGCGCCGACATACCTCGAAGCCGTCGATGTCCGGCAAGCCGATATCGAGGATGACCATGCGGATCTGATGCCGGTCGAGGGCTGCAAGCGCATCTGCGCCGTTCGACGCCCAGATCACCTTGTACGAGTCGCGCTCGAGGTACGCACGCACCAGGGAGGCGATGCTCGGCTCGTCCTCGACGAGCAGGATCGTTCCACTCGTCATGCACTGACCTTACGGCACACGGCGGATGATCTTCACCGACTGCGCGGGCGTCACGCCGGCCGGGTCGTAGAGAACATCGACGAGCAGGCCGGCGCGGAGGTCGGCCGGAGCGGCGGCTCGCCCGGTCGGCGCCTCTAGCCGGGTCGTGCGCCCGACCGCGATCGACTTGGCCGAGCCGTCCCGAAGGCGGATCACGATGCCGTCCGGTGAGACGCTCTCGGTAATCCCGCGGTCGGTGCGGAGCCTCGGCTGCGGCGGGAATGCCACGCGAATATCGAGGGCCGGCACGCCGTCCTGATGCCTGACCGTCGCGACGCTACCGGGCTGAATGTCGGCGGCGGCGGCGGGCCGGTCGCCGACGTAGATCTTCGTGCGCCCATCGACCGTGACCACGAGGCTCGAGCCGTCGAGAGCCCGCAGCACGAGGGTGCCGGGCTCGGCCGACTGCACGATGCCGCGGTCGGTCACGACCGGGCCGCGCGGTGCAGGCGCAGGCGCCGGGAGCCGCGTTGTCGTCGGAGGCTGCGCTGCCGTCGTCGTCGGCGCCGGTGTCGCCGCACCGCCGAGGAGCCGCTCAACACAGCGGCGCTGCTCGTCACCGGTGTCAGCATAGCCGCGCGCGCGGCAGGCAGCGAGCGTCTGCTGCAGGCGGTCGGCAGGTGGGGCGCCTCCACCGGGCTGCGGGGCCGGCGCTGGGCTCACAGGGGCGGCCGGAGCTGCTGGCGACGGCGACGGCGCACCGCCGAGGAGCCGCTCGACGCAGCGGCGCTGCTCGTCAGAGCCGTCGGCGAAGCCGCGCGCGCGGCAGGCGGCGAGCGCTTGCCGCAGCCGATCTGCCCGCGGCGCCGCGGCCTGGCCAGAACGGGACGCCGCCACGAGCTGCGGCACGCCGCCACCGTCGGCGCCGAACGCCGCTGCCGGCAGCCCAGCGAGCAGCCCGACCGCCGTCAGTGTCGCGAGGCCGGTGAAAGTGAGCAGCCGCATGTACCAAGAGTGCCGCAACGGGGTCACCATCCGGTGGAGCCGGTGTAAGCGTCAGGTAAAGGCGCGCAGGGACGCCTGCGGTCGCGCGTGCGCTACACTCCCGGCCAGCCCGGTATCCGACCACGGAACTGGAGCACCAGCACAGCATGATCGAGACTATCTGCGTCGTCGGCGCGGGCCGTGTCGGCTCGACAATCGCCGCTCGCCTGGGCGAGCGAGGGGTTGCCGTCGCCGTGACGGGCCGCGAGCTCACGGTCGGCACTGCCGGCCTCGTCGTGCTGTGCGTCCCCGACAGCGAGATCGCAGCCGTCGCCGCAGCTATCGCCCCGGGGCCTTGGATCGCACACACGAGTGGAGCAACTGGCCTCGCCGCCCTCGCTCCGCACACGCGGCGGCTCGCGCTCCATCCGCTACAGACGTTCACGCGCGCCCGCGGAGCGGAGCAGCTCGACGGTGCCTTCGCTGCGATCACGGCCGACACCCCCGCTGCGCTCGCCGTCGCCCGCGAGCTCGCCGTCCTCCTCGGGCTCGAGCCGTTCACCCTGGCGGATGCCGACCGCGCGGCCTACCACGCCGGCGCGGCGATCGCGTCCAACTACCTCGTCACGCTGCAGCGCGCCGCGAGCCTCCTGCTGACCAGCGCCGGAGCGCCTCCGGAGGCGCTCGTGCCGCTGCTGCGCGGCACCATCGCCAACGGCTTCGAATTGACCGGGCCGATCGCGCGCGGTGACTGGGCGACCGTCGACCGCCACCTCGAGGCGATCCGCGAGCGGACACCCACGCTCGAACCGCTCTACCGCGTCCTGGCCGCTGCCACGGTCGCCCTGGCGGTCAACGCATGAGGATCGTGCGCAGCGTTGGCGAGGTGCGCGCCGCGTTGGCCCCGCTGCGCGGCGGCACCGTCGGCCTCGTGCCGACGATGGGCGCCTACCACGACGGCCACCTCTCCCTCTTCCGGGCGGCCCGGGCGGAGTGCGACACCGTCGTCGCCAGCCTCTTCGTCAATCCGACACAGTTCCTCGCGAGCGAGGACTTTGGCGCGTACCCGCGTGACGAAGCCGCCGACGCGACGCTCGCCGCCGAGAGCGGCGTCGACCTGCTCTACGCGCCGACCGTCGACGAGGTCTATCCAGCCGGCTTCCAGACGCATGTCGAGGTCGCCGGGCTCGCGGAGCTGCTGGAGGGCGCCCACCGGCCCGGCCACTTCCGCGGCGTCGCCACCGTCTGCCTGAAGCTCTTCAACACGATCCACCCCGATCGCGCGTACTTCGGCCAGAAGGACGCGCAGCAGGTCGCCGTCGTACAGCGCCTGGTACGTGACCTCGACGTCGGCGTCGAGGTCGTCGTCGTCCCGACGGTGCGCGACGCCACGGGCCTGGCCCTCTCGTCACGCAACGCGTACCTGTCGCCGGAGGAGCGAGAGGTGGCCGCGGCGCTCGGCCGCGCGCTCACCGCCGGCGCGTCCGCCTGGCGCGCCCACCCCGGTGACGCCGCGGCCGCGTCCGCCACCGCCCGGGCCGTGCTCGCTGCAGAGCCGCGGCTCACGGTCGACTATGCCGAGGTTGCCCGCTTCGACTCCATCACCGTCCTGGCCGGCGCGATCCGCGTCGGCCGCACCCGCCTCATCGACAACGTCGTCCTCGACGAAGGAGACCCGCCGGCATGAGCACGCGCCCCCGCACCCCCGCCCCGAACGCCCCTGCGCCCGGGAAGCTCCCGATCACCGACCTCGCCGCCATGAAGGAGCGCGGCGAGCGGATCGTGATGGTCACCGCGTACGACGCGCCCGGCGGACGCCTGGCCGACGAGGCGGGCATCGACCTGGTACTGGTCGGCGACTCGGCGGCGATGGTCGTGCTCGGCTACGACTCGACGGTGCCGACGACAATGGACGAGATGCTGGTGCTGACGCGCGCGGTCACGCGCGGCGCGCGCCGGCCGCTCGTCATCGCCGACCTGCCGTTCGGCTCGTACCAGGTGTCGGACGAGCAGGCCGTCGCGGCAGGCATCCGCTTCCTCAAGGAGGCGGGTGCCGAGGCCGTCAAGATCGAGGGCGGCGGCACCTCCGTCGCGCGGGCGCGGGCGCTCGTCCAGGCGGGCATCCCGGTGTGCGGGCACCTCGGCCTGACACCGCAGACCGCCACGGCGCTCGGCGGCTTCAAGGCGCAGGGCCGGAGCGCCCCGAAGGCGCTCGCCCTCGTCGTCGATGCGCTGGCCCTCGAGGCGGCCGGCTGCTTCCTGCTCGTGCTCGAGGCGGTGCCGGAGGCCGTGGCCCGCCGGATCAGCGAGGCGCTGACGATTCCGACGATCGGCATCGGTGCCGGCGCCGGCTGCGACGGCCAGGTGCTCGTGTGGCACGACCTGCTGGGCCTCTACGACGGCCACGCCCCGCGCTTCGTCAAGCAGTACGCACAGCTCTCCGGGACGATCCTGGGCGCGCTCGAGTGCTACGCGACCGAGGTGCGCAGCGGTGCCTTCCCGGCCGCTCAGCACACGTACGGCATCCCCGAGGAGGAGCTCGCGGCGTTCGAGGAAGGGTTTGCAGCACTCCAGGAGCGTGCCCGCCACGCCTGATCGACCCGGCTGCACTGCTTCTCCGTATTTTCCCGTAGCGCGAGTCCGTAGCGCGGGCGGTTGACCGCCGCAGGGCGATTGCCCATAGCCTCCCGACCAGCATGGGGAGCATAGCGATCATCATTACCGTGGCCTACGGCGTCGTGGTCATCCTCGGCTCGATCCTCGCGATCGGGCTGTGGCGGTCGACCAACAGCCGTCGTCAGGTCGATGCCCACAAGCTTGCCGAACGCGAGCGTTCCTGGCTCGTCGCCGTCTTTCTGGCCCTCGTGGCCCTGTTGTTCGCGACGATCTTCTTCACGCCGTACGGCAAGACGGCGGGCAACGGGCCGGTGCAGGTGGTCAGGGTCACCGGCCAGTAGTTCGCCTGGAAGATCGAGCCGTCGACGGTGAAGGCCGGCGTCAAGGTGGAGTTCGACGTCTACTCCGTCGATGTCTCCCACGGCTTTGGCGTCTACACCGACAAGCTGAAGTTCCTGTTCCAGGTGCAGGCAGCGCCGCCCGACCCGAGCAAGCCCGCCGGCACACCCGGACCGGTTACGAAGATCTTCCACACGTTCAAGACGCCCGGCACCTACAAGGTGCTCTGCCTCGAGTTCTGCGGGCGTGACCACCATCTGATGGAGGCGCAGTTCGAAGTGACGCCGGCCCAGGGGAATGCGTCATGAGCGCCCACGTCGACGAGCTGGCGACGGATCAGCTGCACACCCTCGACCGCGGTCAGCGGGAAGGCGTCCGCCGGCTCACCCTGCGCTCGGTCATCAGCGCGAACCTGATCTTCCTGGCGTCCGGCGTGCTGGGCCTCGTGATCCGCGACAGCCAGGCCGATCTCGGCCGGGTCAGCTCCAACGAGTGGTACGCGATCATGACCGCCCACGGCGTCGCGGCGTTCATCGGCTGGGGCGCGTTCGCCGTGATGGCGTTCTCCTGGTGGCTGCTGGCAAAGCTGGGCTTCCCGCTACGGCGGTTCGGCCACGCTATGGCCGAGGCGACCTACTGGCTGATGATGGCCGGGGCCGTCGGCGTCCTCGTGACAACGCTCGTGCTGCACTTCGCGGCGTCCTGGGTGTTTCTCTACCCGCTCTCGTTCCACGGAGCGGGCGAGTGGGGCAAGTGGACGACGGCGATCTTCTCGCTGTCGGTGCTGCTCGCCGGCCTCGCGATCGTCACCTGGTGCCTCAGCATCCTCGCCGCGGTCATCGGGCCGGCGCTGGGCGCCACGAGCCGCAACCCGCTGAACCGGCTGGGCGTGGCGATGGGCTTCGGCTACCTGATGCCGAAGCGCTTCCCGACCGACGAGTCGAAGCCGGTGCCGTACGCGCTGATCCCGCTCACCGTGATCGGCATCGACATGATCATCGCGACGCTGCCGCTGGCCGTGCTGCTGGTGATGAACATCGTCCAGTCGTTCGTGCCCGGAGCGTCGGTCGACCCGCTGCTGGCGAAGAACATCCTCTGGTGGTTCGGCCACCCGGTCGTCTATCTGCTGCTGTTCCCGGCGGCGGCGCTCTACTACTACATGATCCCACGGCACGCGGGCCGGCCACTCGTGGCCGGCAAGCTGATCGCAGTCGCGTGGGCAATCGCCGTGATCGCGAACGTCTTCGTGTGGGCGCACCACGTCTACATCGACTACCCCGAGGGCTCCGTCCAGGGAGCGATCAACATCGCAATGCAGCCGATGACGTTCGCCCTGACGATCCCGTCGGCGCTGTCGCTGTACTCGCTTGCGTTCACGATCTACCGCTCGAACTACAAGTGGGACGCCGTCGGCACAACCCTCTTCCTCGGCATCTTCAGTTGGTTCTTGGCCGGCCTCTCCGGCCTCGTCAATGCAACGGTCACCTTCGACCAGGTCGTGCACAACACGCTCTGGATCGTGGGGCACTTCCACCACATGGCCCTGCTCAACATCGGGTTCGTGATCTTCGCGGCGACGTACAAGTTCGTCCCGGAGCTGCTGGGGAAGAAGCTCTACAGCGACTCGCTTGCGAAGTGGCACATCTGGCTGACGTTCATCGGCCAGATCGGCGGCTCGACCTTCTGGATGATCCAGGGCCTGCAGGGTGCGCCGCGGCGCTGGGCGATCCTGCCGGATCACTACGTGACGCTGTCGCAGGTCGCACTCCCGTTCATCTGGCTGATGGGCGCGGCGCAGCTGCTGTTCCTCTACAACATGGTGCAGACCGCGCGTGGCGCGACAGCGAAGCGGCGGTTCTCGACGGCGACCGTCGAGGGCATCGTGATGACCTGCGTCGTCGTCGCGCTCGCCGCGGGCGCGGGGGCAGGCATCTGGGCCGGCATCGGCTTTGGCGGCAAGAGCGGCTCGTCCACTGCGGGCGCCGGCACCACTTCCATGCCGGCGCAGCTGGCGGCACGAGGCAAGTCCGTGTTCGCCTCGTCTGGCTGCGGCGCCTGCCACACGCTGGCCGCGGCGGGGGCGGCCGGCAGCGTCGGGCCGAACCTCGACCAGCAGAAGCCGCCCGCGACGCTGGTCGTGGCACGCGTCACCGACGGTAAGGGCGCGATGCCGGCCTTCAAGGGCAGGCTCAGCGACGGGGACATCCAGGCAGTCGCGGCGTTCGTCGCGCAGAGCGCGGGGAAGTAGCCCGGCCGGCCGCGGCAGTCAGGAACGACGCCTGAGGGGCCGGCCACAGTGCCGGCCCCTCGCGTGTCAGAGGCGGATGACGAGCGCCGCGAAGGCGGCGAACACGACGAGCGAGAGCGCCAGCGCGCGCAGCGTGCGCGGCCAGCTGAAGCTCCAGATGGTGTGGGCGCCCACGACGAGCAGCGCGAGCGCCCACACCACGAACGCGAGGTTGATCGCGTCGAAGACATGGCCGCCGACGCCGTCGTCGGCGCCGCCACCGCGGAACATGTCCGAGCCGAACACGGCAAGGCGCAGCGGGAACACCGTAAACAGCGCCAGCGCGATCGGCATCTGGGCGAGCCCGACGAGGTGACGGGCCTGCCGGTAGCTGCTGTTGGTGCCGGCGCCGCGCAGGCCGAGGTGGACGGCGAGCCCACCCAGCCAGAAGTTTTGGATGCCGGTGATCGGGACGGTGACGATGGCCTCGACGGCGATCAGGATCGGGTCGAATTCGGGATCGTCGTAGAGGTGCCCGGCCGTGCGGGAAGCGAAGAAGATCGACAGCCCGGCGAGGAACAGGATCGCGATCATCGGCTCGGAGCGCGCCTCGGCCGACTGGTCACGATCGTCGCGGAGCGCGCTAAAGACGGCGCGGGGCGAGACGAGGACGAGCACACAGCGCAGCCACCACTCGCGCTCGAGCTGCCTGCTCTCGGGGAAGGGCGGGCGCTCGACAGGCCGTGGCCGCACCGGCCGCTGCGGGCGCATTGCCTGCCCGCGGCGTGGCGTGTCGGGCTGCTGCTCGCCGTCGTCGGTCGTGGACACGGGCGTAAGGGTAGGTCAAGGCGCGAGTCCGCTGGACGATGACCGGAGCAGCGTGAGCTCACGACGCCACCGCCTGCCCATCCTCGTCGCGACACTGGCGGGCGTCGCCCTGCTCCTGGCAGGCATCGGCGTGGCCTCGTTCAACGCGGGCAACTCGAGCGGATTCTCGGTTGCCAGCGGCCGCATCTTCCCGGGCGCCCGGACGACGGCAGCCTGGTCGGTCGCCGACGCGGGTGACGGCAGTGCGGCCGATGTGACATTCCCGGCCGCCGTCGGCGAGTCGAGCTACCTGACGACAGGCACCTGGAGCAGCTCCTTCAGTGGCACGCGCTACCTCGACATCGAGCTGAGCGCTCCCCTGCCCGGCGGTATTCCGGTGAGCAGCGTCTCGTTCAGCTTCGACTTCGCGGACGACGTGGGCGGTCAGACCGCCTGCATCTACGTGGAGGTCTACCGGGCGTCGAACTCGGCGCTGCTCGGCTCGCACGGGAGCTCCGGTTCGCCGCTCGCGTGCGTCACCGGGACGACGCTGACCCATACGGCGACGACGCTCGGCGAGGTGACAGCGAGCGATACGGCGAACGATTTGCGGGTGCGTGTCTACGCGAAGGAGTCGGGCAGCACGGCGCTGCGCGTCGACGTGGCGGCCGTGACCGGGAGCGCGTACGCAGCTTTCACCCTGTATCCGACAGCCGTCGGCGACCGCTCGACCGGCACGCTGTCAACGACGACGTGGGGGCTCGCAGCTGCGGGTGACGGCGCGGTGCTGACGACCGCCAACGCCTGGGCCACGGCGTTCGCCGGCGGCCGCTACGTGACGTTCACCTTCCCCGACGAGGCGCCGACCTCGGCGACGGTCACCGCCGCGAGCTTCACGCTCGCCTATCGTGCGGGCCTGAATGGCTCGAACAGCTGCTGGTACGCCGAGGTCTACGACGGGGCCAGCACGCTGATCGGCACGCACGGGTCGAGCGGCTCGCCGATCTCGTGCAACTCGAGTGACAGCGCTTGGCAGACCGACGTGGTCACGCTCTCCGAGCTGGACACCGGGCCGGAGCTCAACTCGTTGCAGGTGAAGGTCTACTTCAAGACGTCGGGGCCGTCCGCCGTCGCAATCGATCTGGCGCGGCTGTCCGAGACATACTCGCTCGGCTCGCCCTAGCGGCTTGCTGTGAATCGGCGCGGCACCGGCTGCCGCCCGCGGTCAGGCGCGGTTGGCGCTCGCAGCCTTCGCCTTCGCGGGCGCTTTCGCCTTCGCGGGCGCCTTCGCCCTGGCCTTCGCCTTCGCCGCCGGTGCCGCCGTGGCCGAGATCGCCTCCCGCAGCGCGAGCAGCTCGCGCAGGAAGCGGCCGGTGTACGAGGCCGGGGCCGCGGCGATCTGCTCGGGCGTCCCGATCGCGACGATCTCGCCGCCGCCGTCGCCGCCCTCGGGGCCAAGGTCGATCACCCAGTCGGCCTGCTTGATGACGTCGAGGTTGTGCTCGATCACGAGCACGGTGTTGCCGGCATCGACCAGCCGTTGCAGCACCTCGAGCAGCTTCTCGATGTCGGCGAAGTGAAGGCCGGTCGTCGGCTCGTCGAGGATGTAGAGCGTGCGGCCGGTAGCGATCTTGGAGAGCTCGGCGGAGAGCTTGACGCGCTGCGCCTCGCCTCCCGATAGCGTTGTCGCGGGCTGGCCGAGCTTCACGTAGTCGAGGCCGACGTCGTTGAGCGTCTGCAGCCGGCGGCGCAGCTTGGGGATCTTGGCGAAGAAGGCAAGCGCCTCCTCGACGGACATCTCGAGCACGTCGGCGATCGACTTGCCCTTGAAGTGCACCTCGAGCGTCTCGCGGTTGTAGCGGGCGCCGTGACAGACCTCGCACGGCACATAGACGTCGGGCAGGAAGTTCATCTCGATCTTGATCGTGCCGTCGCCGTGGCACGCCTCGCAGCGGCCGCCCTTGACGTTGAACGAGAACCGGCCGGGGAGATAGCCCCGGACCTTGGCCTCGGTCGTCTCGGCGAACAGCTTGCGCATGTGGTCGAACACGCCC
>JANXXF010000485.1 GCA_025350775.1 Actinomycetes bacterium | reverse complement strand
GCCGGCAGCAGGGCGCGGCACTTCTGGAAAGCCGCCTGCGTCTTCGCGTCGCCGCCGCCGAAGCCGCCGCCGCCGGGGCCGCGACCGCCGAAGCCGCCACCGGCGCCCGGGCCGCGTCCGCCACCCGGGCCGGCATCGTCGCCGCTGGCGTCGGGACCGTTGCCGGCGATGGCGGGCTTGGCGATCTTGCCGCCCTTCGTGGTGGTGGTGGCGCTCGGCTTCGCCGTGGCGGGGGCCGTGGCCGTGGCCTTGGCGCCGGTTGGCGTGGCCGCTGTCGGCGGCCGTCGGCCCGGCCCGGGGAAGGCGGTGGTGACGCCGTTCGCCTTCAGGCAGTCCTGGAACTTCTTGAACGCCGCCTGCCGGGCGGGGGTCTGCGGGCCGCCGAAGCTGCCACGGTGGCCAGCGCCGCTCGCCGCGTCGCCGGAGCGGTTCCCCAGCGCGCCGGCTGCCGCGGCGCACGCCTGGGCCTTCGCCCGTACGCCCGTCGCATCCGTGATGCTCTTGGAGATCGCCGGGAACGCGAACTTCCCGTCCTTGCCCTTCACCGGGTCGGGGATCTTCACGCCCTTGTCCCGCATGCACTTGGCATAGGCGAACAGCGTCTTGTCGGCCGCGGTGGCCGGGCCGGTGGCCGCTGCTGCTGCCGCCGCGCCGATCGCGGCGAGGCCGCTGGCGGCCAGGGCGGCGGCTGTCGTAAGCGCGATCCGGCGAATGGCCGGGCCGTGGACTGTCAGTTGCATCACGTCGTCATCCTCCGAGTCCTGGGAGAGCGGGTGGGGTGCCCCCGCCGTTGTCACTGCCGGTCGCTCCTGTCGCGGCTCCAGCGCCGGCGCCTGCGCGCGCGCCGGACCCGCCGCCACTCCCGAGCCCGCCACCGCGGCCGAACCCGCCGAACCGGCCGCCCGCACCGCCCAGGGTAACGGCTGTCGCCGCGACCACTCCGCCGGTGGCCTCGCCCTGCACGATCACGGTGTCGCCGGGATGGATGTCCTGCAGCGTCCCGTTCTTGGTGACACGGACTGTGATACCGGGGACGGTCGTCACCTTGATGATGTTGCCGGTCGTGTCGGTGACGTAGAGGGTGGTGCCGTCGATCGTCTTGACGGTGCCGGCCGTGCCGCCGAAGCCGCGTCCGCCCGCGGCACCCGGGATGGCGGCTCCGGTCGCTCCGGTCGCTCCGGTCACGCCGGCGCCGAGGTCGCCGCCCGCACCTCTGGCTGCCCGCAGCGCCGCGAACGCGGCGGCGTTGCCGCCGCCACCGGCGCCGCCCGACGAGCCACCCCAGTGCTTCTGGATCAGGATGCCGCCGACGACACCCACACCGGCGACCGCGCTCGCAGCCAGCAGCGCGGTCAGGAAGGGCAGCCGCCGGTGCCGCACGCGCGGCATGACGACGTCGCGGTCGAGGTCGGCGAGGTCGAACGCCGCTCCTGGTAGAGACTCCGCCACGGCGGGCGCCGGGGGCGAGGCGGGCGGTGCGGCCGCCGCTGGTGCCAGGCCCGCTCCGCTCTCCGCTGGCCCCGGTGTCACTCTGTCGTCTGGTGTGCTCATCGCTCTCCTTCGCTCACTCGTAACGGAGCGCCTCGATCGGGCGCAGGGCGGCGGCCCGCGCCGCCGGGTAGATGCCGAACACGAGGCCCACGGCGGCGGCCACGCAGAACGCGAGGATCACCGAGTAGCTCTGGACTACGGGCTGCACGCCCACGATTTTGAAGCGGCTGCCGATCAAGCCGGCGCCGACGCCGATGATGCCGCCCAGCATCGACAGCAGCACCGCCTCGACCATAAACTGGCTGACGATGTGCACGCGCCGGGCGCCGATCGCCTTGCGGATGCCGATCTCGCGTGTGCGCTCGGTGACGGTGACGAGCATGATGTTCATCACGCCGATACCGCCCACCAGCAGCGAGATCGCGGCGACCGCGCCCAGCAGCACCGTGAACGTGTGGTTCGAGGCGTTCGAGGCCTGCAGGAAGCTCGCCTGGTTGAGCACGCGGAAGTCCTGCGTCGTGGTCGTCACCTTGTGGGTGCTGAGCAGGGTGGCCGTGATCTCCTGCTCGACCGCGGAGGTGACCCCGGCCGACTTCGCCTCGACGACGATCGAGGAGAGCGAGGCGACGCCACCGGTGAGCGCGTCCTGGACGGCCTCGAGCGGGGCGATCGCGATGTCGTCGGAGTCGAGGAAGCCGTTGGAGCCCTTCGACTTGAGGACGCCGATCACCTGGAAGCTGTGGCCGCTCAGCTGGATCGTCTGGCCGACCGGGTCGGCACCCTCGCCGAAGAGGTTCGTCACGGCAGTGGTGCCGAGCACGACGACGCGCGAGCGGAACGTCGCGTCCTCGGCGGTGAAGGCGCGGCCGGTCAGGATCTTCCAGTTCGCGGCGTCGAAGTAGGTGGACGAGGAGCCGAGCACCTGGCTCGGGCTGTACGTCGCAGTCCCGTAGGTCGCCGTCACGCTCTGCGCCTGCACGACCGGGTTGATGCTCTTTGCGTCGGGGACGTTCTCGGGCTTGCGCAGGGCGGCGATGTCGGCCAGCGTGAGCTGGGCCTGGCGGCTCTGCGTGCCGTTTTGCGAGCGCCCGCCGCGGCCGCCGCCGAAGCCGCCGCCGCCGCCGAAGCCGCCGGGCCCGCCGCCCGAGCGCTGCACGGTCAGCATGTTCGTGCCGAGCGACGTCAGCTGCTGCTGCACCGCCGTCGACGAGCCCTTGCCGACTGCGACAAGGATGATCACCGCGGCGACGCCGATCATGATCCCCAGCATCGTTAGCAGCGAGCGCAGCCGGTTGGCCAGGATCCCCTGCACGGCGATGCGGAGGCTTTCGACGGCGATCACGCGACGACCTCCAGCTTCGGCCGGGTGCGGACGTCGTCCAGGATCGCGCCGTCGCGCAGGCGGATCACCCGCCGCGCATGCGCGGCGATCTCGACCTCGTGCGTGATGATCACGATCGTGCGCCCCTCGGCGTTGAGGCTGTCGAACACCTCGAGGATCTCCTGCGACGACGTCGAGTCGAGGTTGCCCGTCGGCTCGTCGGCGAGCAGCAGCGACGGCCTTGTCACCAGGGCCCGCGCGATCGCGACGCGCTGCTGCTGGCCGCCCGACAGCTCGCTGGGCAGGTGGTGCACGCGGTCGGCCAGGCCGACGCGGTCGAGGGCCGCGAGCGCCCGCTCGCGCCGCTCCTTCGCGCGCACGCCGGCGTACACCAGCGGCAGCTCGACGTTGTGCAGCGCCGACGTGCGCGGCACGAGGTTGAAGCTCTGGAAGACGAAGCCGATCTTGCGGTTGCGCACCGTCGCCAGCTCGTCCTCGCTGAGGTGGCGGACGTCGATCTCGTCGAGCAGGTAGCGGCCGCGGTCGGGCAGGTCGAGGCAGCCGAGGATGTTCATCAGCGTGGTCTTGCCGCTGCCGGACGCGCCCATGATCGCGACGAAGTCGCCGCTGGAGATGCCCAGCGTGATGCCGCGCAACGCATGCACCGCGTGCAGCCCCACCTGGTACGAGCGGCTGACCTGGTGCAGCAGGATGAGCGGGCGCTCGCTCACCCGCCGAGCCCTCTCGGCACGCCGCGGCCGCCCCCGAAGCCGCCGCCCCCGAAGCCGCCGGGGCCGCCGCCGAAGCCGCGCGTCGCCGTCGCCCCCGTGGCCAGGCCTGCCAGCGGCGAGCCCGTGGAGGTGACCACGAGGTCGCCCTCCTTCAGCCCGCTCAGGATCACGGTCTGGTCGTCGCCCTGGAGGCCGGTGGTGACGGTGACGGTGGACTGAACGCCCTTCGCGTCGACGACGGTCACGGTGCCCCTGCCGCCCGTGCCGCGGACGCTGGCGTTGGGCACGTGCAGCACGTCGTCGGCCTTGCCGATGATGACGGTGGCGGTGACGGTCATGCCGGGCTTGACGCCGGTGTCGCTGCGGTCGAGCTGCAGCGTCGCGTAGTAGGTGACGACGTTGCTGACGACCGTCGAAACGGTGTCGAGGGCGACCACGTGCGCGGCGAGCTGGACGTTCGGCAGGGCGCTCACGCTGAGCGTCGCCGGCTGCCCGACCTTGATCTTCGCGGCATCGCTCTCGCCCAAGCCCGCCTGCACCAGCGGCCGAGAGAGGTCGACGAGGGTAATGAAGGCGGTCGAGGACGCGGCCGCGCCGCCGCCCGAGCCGCCGCTCGCGCTGACGGCCGTGCCGATCAGGCCGTTGACGGTCGCGATGGTGCCGGCGATCGGCGCGCGCAGGATCGTGGCGGCGACGGCGTCCTGGGCGTTGTTGTAGCTCGCCTGGGCCTGCTGCACGCTCGCCTGGGCCTGCAGGAGCGCGGTCGGCGCGGTCTGGGCCTTGATCGCGTTGCCGACCTTCGCGTTCTCGAGCGAGAGCTGCGACGTCTGCACCGAGCTCGCCGCCTGCTGCAGCGACTGCTGCGCCTTGACCTTCGCCGACGTCTGGTTGGCGAGGGCGGTGCGCAGGGAGTTCTGGGCGCTCGTGACCGACTGGTCGTCCTTGAGCTTGCCGGAGACCTGGTTGCTGAGGGCGGTGCGCAGGGAGTTCTGGGCGTTGGCGACCGACTGGTCGTCCTTGAGCTTGCCGGAGACCTGGTTGTTGAGCGCCGTCTGCACCTGGTTCTGCGCATTGGCGATGGTCTGGGCGTCCGAGATCCTGGCCTTCTCCAGCGCGGCGACCGCGCCGTTGGTCGAGTTCGTCGCGTTCGTCAGCGACTGGTCGGTGGAGACGCCGTTCGTGTCGAGCTGGCGCTTCGCGGCGGCGATTGCCTGCTCGTCCTTGGTGATCGCAGCGGTGTCGGCGGCGATCGCCGTGAGGCTGGAGACGACGGCCTGGTCCTGCGTCAGCCGGAACTGCAGCTGCTTCTGCGAGAGCGGGTCGTACGGCGCCGGGCAGGCCGTGGTGCAGCCGTTCGCCAGCTGGTACTCGCTGATCTTCTGCAACTGGAGGTTGTCGTTGGTGATCGCCGCCTGCGCCGTCGCCGACGAGTCCTTGGCGCCGGGCGTCGCGCCGACGATCCCGCTGAGAGTGCCGAGGTCGGCGTTGAGCTTGGCCTGGTCGGTGACGAGCTGCGCCTTCGCCTGGTCGTAGGTCGCCTGGGCGCCTGCGGTGTTCAGGCCGGTCGAGGCGTGGGCGATCGAGAGGGCC
>JANXXF010000480.1 GCA_025350775.1 Actinomycetes bacterium | reverse complement strand
ATCAGCATCTGCGCGAAGTCCTCGTGGATCCAGTAGAGGACGTCTTCCTTGCGCTGGATGTAGTGGTAGAGCGCCGGCTTCGACAGCCCGAGCGCGTCGGCGATGTCGTTGACGCTCGTGCCGGCGTAGCCCTTCGCGTCGAAGAGCGCGACGGCCTGCGCGACGATCTCGTCGCGACGCCCGCCCTCGCGGGTGCGTGTGCTCCTCGGCATGGCCGGTGACGATAGCGGTCGGGCCCGGGCGGGCGGCGGCCGTTGTAGGCTCGCCGCCATGAGCGAGTACGAGGACATCCTGTACGAGAACCGCGGCGGGGTCGCCTGGATCACGATCGACAGGCCCGAGCGCTACAACGCCTTCCGCATGCAGACGATCGACGAGCTGATCGCTGCTTTCCGCCGGGCCTGGGGCGACCGCGCGGCCGGCGCCGTCGTGCTCACCGGGGCGGGCGAGAAGGCGTTCTGCGCCGGCGGCGACCAGAAGGAGCGCGCCGATCGCGGCGACTACGGCGAGCACCCGATCGGCGTCGCTGAGGTCTACACCCTGCACCGCCTGATGCGCGACCTGCCGAAGCCGACGATCGCCGCGGTCAACGGCTTCGCGATCGGCGGCGGCCACATCCTGCACGTCATCTGCGACGTCTCGATCGCGGCCGAGCATGCCCGCTTCGGCCAGGCCGGGCCGCGCGTCGGCAGCTTCGAGGCGGGCTTCGGCGCCGCATACCTGGCGCGGGTCGTCGGCGAGAAGCGCGCCCGCGAGATCTGGTTCCTCTGCGACCAGTACGACGCGGCGACCGCCGAGCGCTGGGGCCTCGTCAACAGGGTGGTGCCGCTGGCGGAGCTGCACGCGGCCGCCCAGGAGTGGGGCGAGAAGATGGCCGCGCTCTCGCCGACCGCGCTGAAGTTCCTCAAGCACGCGTTCAACGCCGACACCGAGGCGATCGCCGGCATCGGCCGGGTCGCGTTCGACGGCTTCGAGGCGTACAAGGAGAGCGAGGAGTCGGAGGAGGGCAACCGCGCGTTCGCCGAGAAGCGGGCACCCGACTTCGGGCCGTATCGCTAGGGGCAGGCGGCGGCGAGCCCGGCGGCGGCGAGCCCGGCAGCCGCCCGGTATCCGTCGCATGTCCTCCCGGTGTCGCTAGGGTGAAGAGGCCTTCCCGCAGCTGCGGCCCGGAGGTACACAGGAGGCGTGACGACGTCGGAGTTCGCCGGACGGATGGCAGGAACGAGCAACGGCCGCCTGCGCAGCTATCGCCGCGAACTGCTCGCCGCGACCCTGGTCACCGCCCTTGTCGCGCTCCTGCTCGTGCTGCTCGGCCCCGCGCCGGGCGACGCGCCTGCGCATCTCTACCGGACGCTGCTCGTCCACGACGGCGCGTTTCTCTGGGACAACCTCTGGTACGCGGGCAACTACCCGCTCGCCTCGTACAGCCTCCTCTACTACCTCCCCGCGGCGGCCGTTGGGAACCTGCCGCTCGTGTTTGCCGCAGCCGTGGCGTCGACGGCGCTGTTCTGCTCCATCGCCTACCGCGAGTGGGGAGAGCACGCACTCTGGCCATGCCGTGCGTTCGGCGTCCTGGCGGCGGCGCCGATCTTCACCGGGCTCTACAGCTACTCGCTCGGCTTCATGGCGATGCTCGCCGCCCTCCGGGCGATCCAGTTGGACCGCCTCTGGCTCGCGCTGCCGCTCGCCGCGCTCACGTTCGGCTTCAGCCCGCTGGCCTTCGTTTTCCTGTGCCTGATCCTTGCGGCAGTCGTCGTCGCGCAGCGGCGTGTCACGAGGCGCGTGCTGCTCGTGGGTGCCGGTGTCGCGGCGACTGCCACGTTCGGGCTCGGCGTGATGCTGATCTTCCCCACCGGCGGCATCTACTCTTTTCATCCCGTCGATTTCGGCGCGGTCCTTGTGATCTGCACCGCTGGGGCGCTGCTTGCGCGGCGGACGCCGCGTGCCCGCTTGATCTTCGTCTTCTTCGTCCTCTGGGGCGCGGTCTCGATCTTCTGCTACCTCGTGCCGACCCCGGTCGGCGACAACGTCACCCGGCTGAGCGCGTTCGTCTTCCCGCTCGTCCTGGTGACGGCGGTGATGGCGCGCTTCCGGCCGCGGCTCCTCGTCGCGGTCGCCCTCAGCGTCGCGCTCGCCTACAACATCGTCCCGTATTTCATGCTCATTCCGTACCGCCTCGACCCGCGGCCGGCGACGCAGCGGTTCTGGGCGCCCGCCGTCACATACCTCAGCACGCGCTCCGAGCCGAGCTACCGCGTTGAGGTCGTGCCCACGGCCGCGCACTGGGAGGCGTACTGGTTCCCGAAGGCAAATCTGGCGCTCGCCCGTGGCTGGTACCGGCAGCTCGACATGGCCGACTACCCGGTGCTGTTCGAGCACGGATTGACAGCGGCCGCCTACGAGCGCTGGCTGCGCGACACCGGCGTCCGCTATGTGCTCGTGCCCGCGACCAAGCTCGACCCGAATGGCGGCCCCGCCGAGGCGCGGATCGTCCGCTCCGGGCAGACCTCGCTGCGCGCCGTGAGCACGACCTCCGCGGGCACCGTCTACGAGTTGCCGCACGCGACGGGGATGATTACCGGCCCTGCGCCGGCGACGCTCACCCTGCTGGCGCATGCAGCGGTGGAAGGATGGGTCGCGGCTCCCGGCACCTACCGCCTGCGTCTGCGCTACAGCCCGTACTGGGGCGTGCGGCCGGCGGGAGCCTGCGTTCGTCGCGTCGCTGACGGGATGATGGACATCACGCTGCCGCGCGCCGGCGGATTCTCGGTGCGGTTCGCGGACGACGTCGGTGAAGTGCTGTCCCGGCTTGTGGGCAGTCGGGCCGCCTCGGGCGCCTGCCCCTCGTAGCGCGGGGTGGCGCGACCCGACGGGAAGGCCCCCGCACGACGGGTCTGCATTGGCGTGCCGCTACCGCATCGGAGATGATCTGCGGCATGCAGATACCCGCCGTCTCCGGCCGCACGACGAAGAGCGCCAGCCGGCCTGGTGCAAGCCACTCCAGGTCGACGCACGAGGAAGGAGCAGAGTGAGCGTCGAGCAGCATGGTCTGTACATCGCGGGTGAGGAGGTCGCCGCCGGCTCGGGCCGGACGTTCCTCTCGACGAACCCGGCGACCGGCGAGGCGTGGGCCTCGTTCGCCGAGGCCGACACCGCCGACGTCGAGCGCGCGGTCGCCGCCGCCGACGCCGCTTTTCACGGCGCTGCCTGGCGCGCCCTCTCGCCGACGAAGCGCGGCCGCCTGCTGATGCGTCTCGCCGAGCTGATCCTCGCGAACGCCGAGGAGCTCGCCGCCGTCGAGGTGCGCGAGAACGGGAAGCTCTACAAGGAGATGCTCGCCCAGCTGAAGGTGATCCCGGAGTGGCTGTACTACTACGGTGGCCTTGCCGACAAGGTCGAGGGCCGGGTCATCCCGCTCGATCGGCAGAGCATCCTCAACTACACCGTGCGCGAGCCGTTCGGCGTCGTCGGCATCATCACTCCCTGGAACTCGCCGAGCCTGCTCACCTGGATGTCGGCGGCGCCCGCGCTGGCGGCAGGGAACGCCGTCGTGATCAAGCCGTCCGAGGTCACGTCGGGCTCGGTGCTCGCCACGATGCGTCTCGTCGAGCAGGCGGGCTTCCCGCCCGGCATCGTCAACGTCGTGACCGGCGCCCGCGAAGCCGGCGAGGCGATCGCGGCCTGCCCCGGCATCGCCAAGGTGGCGTTCACCGGCGGCGCGGCGGCGGGCAAGGCGATCGCGGCCACGGTGGGCGCCCGGCTCGGCCACGTGACGCTCGAGCTCGGTGGCAAGAGCGCCAACATCGTCTTCGCGGACGCGAACCTCGACGCGGCCGAGGCGGGCATCCTCGCCGGCATCTTCGCCGCCGGCGGCCAGACCTGCATCGCCGGCTCGCGCGCATTCGTCGAGCGGCCGGTCTACGACGAGCTGGTGGCACGGCTGGTGCGGCGCGCCGGCTCGATCGTGCTCGGCGACCCGATGGATCCGGCCACCCAGATGGGCCCGGCTGCCACCCCGGCGCAGCTCGAGAAGATCGCGGCGATGGTGGAGGACGCGCGAGACGCGGGCGCCACCGTGCTGGCGGGTGGCCGCAAGGCCGTTGTCCCGTCGCTGCCCAACGGCCTCTTCTACGAGCCGACGGTGCTCGCCGAGCTGACCAACGACAGCCGCGTCGCCCAGGAGGAGATCTTCGGGCCGGTGCTCGCGGTGATGCCGTTCGAGGGCGAGGAGGAGGCGGTCGCCCTGGCCAACGCGAGCCGCTACGGGCTCGCCGCCGGCGTCTGGACGCAGGACGTCAAGCGTGCCCACCGCATGGCCCGCCGGCTGGAGGCGGGCACGGTCTGGATCAACCTCTACCGCGCGATCACGTTCAACTCGCCGTTCGGCGGCTACAAGGAGAGCGGCAGCGGCCGCCTCAACGGAATCGAGGGCATCGACGCGTTCCTCCAGACGAAGTCGGTCTGGGTCGAGCTGGGCGACGAGATCCAGGATCCGTTCGTGCTGAAGCTCTGAGGCTGGCGCCCTCGACGGCCGTCGCCCCTAGCCGCGCGGCACGATCCAGAGCCCGCGCGCCTCGGCAAGAATCCGGCCGTCCTGCCCGACCAGCGCGCCGGTCGCCTGCAACTTCCG
>JANXXF010000414.1 GCA_025350775.1 Actinomycetes bacterium | reverse complement strand
CGCGGCTGCTGGCGCCAGCGCTGCTCGCGGCGCTGGTGGCGGGCGCGGCGGCCGAGCCGCTGACCCGGCCTTACCGGGAGGCGGGCGACGGGGCAGCCCGCGCGGCGGGGCTCGCCGGGGTGGGCGTGCTGCTGGCGGGCTGCGTCGTGGGCGTCGCGTACGCGGCAGCCGACCGGCGACTAACGCTCGGCCGGCGCGGGCGCCGGGCCCTCGTCGCGCTGGGGGTGGCCGTCGTCGTGGTCGGCGCCGCCGCCTCCGCTCTGGTCGCCCTCGACCGGCCCGGAGCGTTCGTCAGCAGCCGCTGGCAGGCGATCACGGCCTTCGACGGCGCCCGCCTCGGCGCCGCCGCCCAGCTCGGCATCCGCACTGACCGCCTCGAGCCCTGGCGTGTCGCCGTCGACACGGTCGCCGCACACCCGCTCGGCGGCGCTGGCGGCGGCGGCTTCGCACCGGCCTGGCTCGCCGCCCGCAGCACCGCTGCGCCCGCCCCGCACGCGCGCTCCCTGCCACTCGAGACGCTCGCCGAGCTCGGCATCCCCGGCGCCCTGCTGCTGATCGGCGCCCTCGGCCTGCCCCTGGCGGCGGCTGCCCGCAGGCGTCGGCTCATCCCCGGCGCCGCCGCGGTGGCCGGCTGCTCCGCGTGGCTGGTGCAGGCGTCGGTCGACGCGACCTGGCAGCGGCCGGCGGCCACGCTGCCGTTCCTGCTGCTGCTGGGGGTCGGGGCCGCCGGCGCCGGCGCCACCGAGCGGCGCCTCTCGTCACGCGCGGTCGGCGCCGGCGTCACCGCAACGCTGGTGGCCGCCGTCTGCGCGTTCGGCCCCGTCACCGTGAGCGGCCTGCTGCTCGCGCGCGCCGCCGACGCCGGACCGTCCCGGCAAGCCGTAGCCGACGCCCGCGGCGACCTGCGCTGGGCCCACCGCCTCGACCCACTCACGGCCGCGCCCGCGCTGGCGCAGGCAGCCCGGGCGCGCACGCCCGCCGAGCGCCTCACCGCCCTCGAGCACGCTCGCAGGCTCGCCCCACAGTCGGCCGCCGTGCGCCTCCGGCTGGCTCGGGCCTACCTGGTCACGGGCCGTCGCGCCGAGGTGCTGCGGGAGCTCCGGGCAGCCCGTCAGCTCGACCCGCGCGGCCTCGCCACGCGCGCTGCGGCCGACCTCATCGTGCGGCAGCTACGACGCTAACGTCGCTGGCCGTACGCCGCAGCCGATACGCTCTCGTCCAATGGCCACCGGTAAAGCGTTGATCACAGGTGGAGCGGGCTTCATCGGCTCACACCTCGCAGAGCTGCTCCTCTCCGAGGGCTGGGAGGTCTGGGTCCTCGACGATCTCTCGACCGGCTCGATCCAGAATGTCGCGCACCTCAAGGAGCGCCCGGACTTCCACCTGGTCGTCGAGTCGGTGCTCTCGCCGGCCGTCGTCAACGAGCTCGTCTACAAGTGCGACGTCGTCTACCACCTCGCCGCCGCCGTCGGCGTACGCCTCATCGTCGAGGAGCCGGTGCGCACGCTCGTCACCAACGTGCAGGGCACCGAGGTGGTGCTCGAGCACTGCAACCGCTTCGGCAAGCGCGTCCTCGTCGCCTCCACCAGCGAGGTCTACGGCGACCACCGCGAGGAGCTGCCGCTCGCCGAGAACTCCCGCCGCATCTACGGGCCGACGACGTCGCGCCGCTGGGCCTACGCCGACTCCAAGGCCATGGACGAGTTCCTCGCTCTCGCGTACCACCAGGAGCGCGGCCTCGACTGCGTGATCGTCCGCCTGTTCAACACCGTCGGCCCGCGCCAGAGCGGCCAGTACGGCATGGTCATTCCCAACTTTGTGCAGTCCTCGCTCGCCGGCCGCCAGATCGAGATCCACGGCGACGGCACGCAGACCCGCTGTTTCTGCCATGTGGAAGACACGATCCAGGCGCTCCGCTCGCTGATGAACGCCCGCGAGACCTCCGGTGAGATCTTCAACGTCGGCTCGCAGGAGCGCATCCGCATCCTCGACCTCGCCGACCGCGTCAAGGTGATGACCGGGAGCAAGTCGAAGCTCGAGTTCATTCCGTACGACGAGGTCTACGGCCTCGGCATCGAGGACATGTTCCACCGCATTCCGGACATCGACAAGATCGCCGGAGCCGTCGGCTGGGCGCCGACCCGCACGCTCGAAGAGATCCTCACCGACGTCGTGGCGCACTTCCGCCATGCCCCGATCTGAGCCGAGCTCTAAAGGAGAGCGGGCGCCAGCTCGCTGAGACCGTCCAGTGGGAAGCCGCTGCCGGCCGGATGCAGGAGCTGGATGGCGACGTGGTCGGCGCCGGCGGCGAAGTGCTCCGCGACACGCGCGCGGATCGAATCGAC
>JANXXF010000464.1 GCA_025350775.1 Actinomycetes bacterium | reverse complement strand
TCACCATCAGGCCGCCGACTCCCATTCCGCTTCCATAGATCCAGGCCATCGTGTACCTCCGGGCTCGATGCACCTGGAGTACCCGCGCTGCCGCTGCGTGAAACGCCGGCGCGCGCCAGGGAGCGCCGCCAAGCCGACGAGAAGCCATCGGGGTCTGCCCCCGGTCTGGTTGACTCAACTCCCAAGAAAGATGACGGACGGACTGGCGAGGAGATCACCGCGGCGGCCGCGCCGCTGGCCGCCGGTGCACGTGTCCCGTAGGCTCACCGGCGAGATGAGCCGCCGCGTCGTCGACCTCCTCGATCGTCCAACCTACGGCCTTCAGCAGGTCGATCGGATCCTCGCGCTCCCGACCGGGACGGCGCGTCGCTGGATCGACGGCTACGAGCGCCGCGGGAAGATGTACCTCCCCGTGGTCAGGGTCGAGCCGACGGGCGACGAGATCGTCACCTGGGGCGAGTTCGTCGAGACGCGCCTACTCGCGGAGTACCGCGATGCGGGCGTCCCGATGACCCACCTGCGACCGGCGATCGACCGGCTGCGGCAGACGTTCCACCCCCGCTACCCGCTCGCCCACTCGCGCCCGTTCGTCGCCGGCAGAGAGCTCGTTCTGGAGATTCAGGACGACGTCCGCCTCGAGCGCGATCTCCGCATCGTGGTCGTCCGCAACGACCAAGTCGTGCTGTCTGATGCGGCCCGCCGGTTCACCGATTCGACGATGTTCGAGGACGACATCGCTGTTCGTATCAGGCCTGTCGCCGGCATCGAGCAGGTCGTGATCGACCCGCTTCGCCAGTTCGGCGAGCCAGTCGTCCGGAGTGTCCCGACCGACGTCATCGCCGAGCAGGTGCGCGCCGGCGAGTCGATCGACGGCATCGCCGAACTGTACGACCTCTCTCGCGCGGAAGTCGATGCGGCTGTGCGGTTCGAGCTCGTCTGCTCTGGCAAGTCCGCGGCCGCCTAGCCGGCCATGCCGCCCGATCCTGCGCGGTTTCGCTCCTACGTCGACGAGAGCGCGCTCGGCCTCGGCAAGGCGCTTACAATCGCGCGCCATGACGTCATCCACGTCGGCCATCCCCTTGTCCCGGAGCTTCCACTCGGCGTGCTCGACCCTGTCTGGATCCCGGCCGTGGCCACTCGCGACCTGATCGTGATCGCTAGAGACCGGAAGCTCCGCACCAAACCCGCCGAGCTCGCGCTCCTCCGCGCACACGGCCTCCGCGTCTTCTGGATCGCCGGCAAACGCGACCTCTCGACGTGGGACTACCTCGTGCGCGTCGTGCGCCGTTGGGACGAGCCGGAGCACGTCATCGCTGATCGACCGACGGGACCCTGGTTCATCGCGATCAACGACGGTGGACTCCGAGAGATCAAGGTCTAGACACCAACGCCGCCTACGCCGCCAGCGTCTCCCCCATCAGCACCTCGGCCTGCTCCAGAACCGTGACCGTCGCCTGCTCCTGGAGGTCGGGCGGGTAGCCGTAGCGGCGGAGGATGCGCTTGATGATGACGCGCATCTGGGCCCGGACGCTCTCGCGCTGCGTCCAGTCGATCGCGATGTTGGCGCGCACGGCGACGACGAGCTCGCGGGCGATCACGCGGAGCTGGTCGTCGCCGAGGACGGTGACGGCGCTGTCGTTGGTGGCGAGGGCGTCGTAGAAGGCGAGCTCGTCGTCGGTGAGGCCGAGCGTCTCGCCGCGGGCCTGACGTTCGCGCATTTCGCGAGCCAGGGCGATCAGCTCCTCGATCACCTGGGCGGCCTCGATCCCGCGGCTCTGGTACTTGCGGACGGACTGCTCGAGCAGCGCCGCAAACGAGCGCGCCTCGACGATGTTGCGGCGTGAGCGGGTCTTGATCTCACCGGCGATCAGCTTCCGCAACAGCTCGACGGCGAGGTTGCGCTGTGGCAGCTCGCGCACCTCGGCGAGGAACTCCTCGGAGAGGATCGAGATGTCGGGCTTCTTCAGGCCGGCGGCCGCGAAGATGTCGATCACCTCGTCGGAGACGAGTGCCCTCGAGACGATCTGACGGATTGCATGGTCGAGCTCCTCGTCGGTCTTCCGTTCACCCGGCGCGGTCTTCGCGAGCACGGCGCGGACGGCCTGGAAGAAGCCGACCTCGTCACGGATCTCCATCGCCGCGTCGGCAGGGACGGCCAGCGCGAACGCCTTCGACAGCTCCGCGACGACCTTCAGGAACCGCTCCTTGCCGTCCTGCTGTGCAAGCACGTGCTCCTGCGCCGCCGGGAGCAGCGACAGCCGTTGCGCCGGCGTCCCCGACACCCAGGCTGTGCGGTCGAAGCCGTGGAAGATGCCGCAGCAGATCTCGTGCTTCTCCTGGAGCACGGCGACGGCCTCGGCCTGGTCGATAGCCGTCTCGCCCTTGCCGCCGCTCTGCGTGTAGGTGGCGAGCGCCTGCTTCAGCTCGTCGGCAAGTCCGAGGTAGTCGACGACGAGCCCGCCCGGCTTGTCGCGGAACACCCGGTTGACGCGCGCGATCGCCTGCATCAGCCCGTGGCCGCGCATCGGCTTGTCCACGTACATCGTGTGCAGGCTCGGCGCGTCGAACCCGGTGAGCCACATGTCGCGGACGATCACCATGCGGAATGGGTCGGCGGGGTCGCGGAACCGCGTCGCCAGCCCCTCGCGCCGAGGCTTGTTGCGAATGTGCTGCTGCCACTCCACCGGGTCGGCGGCGGAGCCGGTCATCACGACCTTGAGCACGCCGGCGCTGTCGTCGTCCTCGCTGCCCGCCACCCAGTCCGGCCGCAGCCTGGCGATCGCGTCGTAGAGGGCAACGCAGATGCGGCGGCTCATGCAGACGACCATCGCCTTGCCGTCCATCGTCTCCAGCCGCGCCTCGAAGTGCTCGACGAGATCCCGTGCGACAAGGTCGATGCGGTGCTCCGACCCGACGACCGCTTCGAGCTGCGCCCAGCGCGACTTCAGCTGCTCCTTACGCTCGACCTCCTCGCCCTCGGTGACTTCGTCGAAGTCGCGGTCGAGGGTCGGCTTCTCCTCCTCGGCGAGCTGGAGCTTGGCGAGACGGCTCTCGTAGTAGATTCGCACCGTGGCGCCATCCTCGACCGCGCGCTGGATGTCGTAAACGCTGATCGTGTCGCCGAACACCGCCCGCGTGCTCCGATCGCCGAGCTCGACCGGGGTGCCGGTGAAGCCGATGAACGAGGCGTTCGGGAGCGCCTGGCGCACGTACTCCGCGAACCCGTAGGTGGCGACGCCGGTTTGCGTGTTCACCTTCACCTCGAACCCGTACTGGCTGCGATGCGCCTCGTCCGCGATGACGACGACGTTCGCGCGCTCCGACAGCACCGGGTGCGGGTCGCCCTGCTCGTCGGGCATGAACTTCTGGATCGTCGTGAAGACGACACCGCCCGAGCCAACGGACAGCCTCGCCCGCAGGTCGGCACGGTCGGCCGCCTGCGACGGCGGCTGGCGCAACAGCTCCGAGCAGCGCGCGAACGTCCCGAACAGCTGGTCGTCGAGGTCGTTGCGATCGGTCAGCACGACGATCGTGGGGTTCGCGAGCGCGCGCTCGGCAATGACCCGGCCGGCGTAGAACGCCATCGTCAAGCTCTTGCCAGAGCCCTGCGTGTGCCACACCACCCCGACACGCCGGTCACCCGTGGTCGCCCGCAGCGTCTCCTCCACAGCCACGTTCACAGCGTGCAGCTGGTGGTAGCCGGCGAGCTTCTTCGCGATCTTGCCGGCGTCGTCCTCGAACACGACGAAGTGCCGCACGAGGTCGAGGAACCGCCGGTGCTCGAACACCCCCGCCAGCAGCACGCGCAGCTCCGACAGGCCCGCGGCGGCCTCCCCGCTCCCGTCGATCGTTCGCCACGGCTTGAACCACTCCCAGCCTGCCCCGAGGGCCCCCACCCGCGCCTGGATCCCGTCCGAGATCACGAGCACCTCGTTCGCCGCGAACAACGCCGGGATCTGCGCCTGGTAGGTCTGGAGCTGCTTGAACGCGGTCACAATCGTCGCGCCCTCATCGGCCGCGTTCTTCAACTCGATCACCGCCAGCGGCAGCCCGTTCACGAACAGCACCACATCCGGGCGCCGCTCCTGCTGGCCCTCCACCACCGTGAACTGGTTCACCGCGTGCCAGTGGTTGTTCTTGGGCTCCTCGAAGTCGATCACCCGCGCCTGCGCGCCCGCGATCGACCCGTCCGCCCGCCGATGCTCCACCGTCACCCCATCCACAAGCATCCGGTGAACCGCCCGGTTGCGCTCGACCAACGTCACCGCCGCCGGATGCAGCAACTGCCGCTGCGCATCCGCCAGCGCCTCCTCCGGCAGATCCGGGTTCAAGCGAGCCAAGGCGTGCCGCAACTCCCCGGTCAGCACGACGTCGCGGAAGCCCGGATCGGCGCGCATCGCCCCCGGCTCGCCATAAGCGATCTCCGGCCCGTGCAGCACCGTCCAGCCAAGCTCGGCCAGCCACTCGAGCGCGGCCTCCTCGACAACGGATTCGGTGAAGGCCGTCACGCTGGGCACCTGCGCGGGCAGCCGCGCTCGCTGCTCTGCTGTGACCATGCGGTCTGTCCGCGGAGTGCCCGAGCAGTCATACTCTGTCCGTGAAGCCGAGCGAGCGCCGGGGGGCATACACAGCCGACCGTGCGGCTGCCCTGTCGGGCGTGCCGAAGAGCACCGTGCATTACTGGGCTCGTCAAGAGATCCTCGTTCCCTGCGTCTCCGCCGAGCGCGTCAAGCTCTGGTCGTTCGCCGACCTGCTTGGGCTCCGGACGATCGCCTGGCTGCGCCAGCCGAAGCAGGCTCGTGATGGGTCGGATGTGCCGAGAACGGCAATGCCCGCGGTGCGAAGAGCTCTCGCCGAACTGCGCGAACTCGACCTTGCTCTCTGGACTGAGGATAGCGAGCCGAGAGTCGCCGTCGAT
>JANXXF010000402.1 GCA_025350775.1 Actinomycetes bacterium | reverse complement strand
CTCGGAGAGCGGGCGCCAGGTCGCCGCAGGCCCACAGGTCGGACGCGAGGCGGCCGGACTGCGGGCCGAAGGGCGATCCGAGCGATCCGCGGGCAAGGCTCATTCTGATTCGAGCTCTTAATACGCGCTGTAGTAGTAGTAATCCATCCGCCGCACGACACGCACCGCGGCCAGGCCCGTCACCGCGGCGAACGCCGCCGCCCCCGCCAGCAGGCCCACAGCGCTCCACCAGTGTGCGAGCGTGCGGCTCAGCACGACACCGATCACGAGGGTGGCCAGAAGTCCCAGTGCCAACCCGCGCGTCGCGCCGCGCGGCCGGGAGAGGAAGAACAGGACGACCGCGTTCATCAGCCCGAGCCCGAGCAGTGTGTAGGCGATCACGGCGACGAAGAACACCTTGAATGTGACGCGGCTCGTGAAGAAGCCCTCGATGGCCGGCAGGCTGCCGACGCCGCGCAACCAGTAGACACCCCAGAAGGTGACGGCGCCGCTCACCAGCGCGATGCCCGCGAAGATGACGAGCTGTCGCAGATAGAAGCGCTGGAAGTAGCGGTTGTGCTCGCCGATGGAGCGGGCCGCATAGCGCCGCTGCACCGGCTGGATGATGGCCGCGAACTCGTGGATCGTGTACTCGAGCATCGCCACCGTCAGCACGAGCGCCACCAGCGCCCAGTCGAGACCGAGCTCGTACTCCTTCTCGAAGGAGAAGAGGTAGCCCGGCGGCGGCCCCGCCGACCAGCTGACCACCCGGTCGGCGAAGAGCATGGCGAAGTAGAGGACGCCGTAGACGAAGTACGGCGCGGTCATGTAGACAAGCACCGGCGTGCGCGGCAGCTTCTCCTGCGCGGCCAGCGGCGGCGTCTGCGGGACAAGGCGGCGTAGCTCCCGCCGGCCGAGCACCGTGGCGAGCGAGGCCGCGACGGCGTAGCCGGTGAGCTGCGCCACCTCGATCGGAACGCCAACAACGCCGGCCAGGACGCCGAAGACGGCGAGCCAGGTCACCACCATCCCGATCACGAGCAGCCGCCGCTCGCGCATGTAGAGCACCGAGAGCGACAGCCAGAGCCACGAGAGCAAGAGGTGGTAGCCGAGCCCGAGCAGCGCGATCTCCTCGGGGAACGGGTGGAAGACGAGCGCCGCCAGCCACCAGAGTGCGCCCACGACGAACGCTGCGACGACGCCGAGCCGGACGAGGCGCAGCGTGATCTCGCGCGCCAGGTGGTACGCGTAGCGCGAGGTATACGTGGTGCCGAGGCGGCCGATCGCCTGCGAGAAGCCGCCCGTGGCGAGAAAGCTGAGGATCGAGCCGATCATCACACCGGTGGCCTCGGCGTCCGTGAAGCTCTGGTTGAGCCGCACCGCCACGACGGTGGCGACCTGGAGCACGATCGGCAGCGCGAAGAACACGCCGCGGCCGTAGAAGCGCAGGAACCGCCGCACCGGCGGCTCGCCGTGGGTGACGAGTGGCCCCGCGGCGGGCGCGGGCGGCCGCGCCGCGAGGAGCTGCAGGCAGCCGACATACACATCGTTGGCGAGGTCGAAGACGTCGGCCCTGGCGAACCGTTCGCGCGCGTCGGTGTCGCGCAGGCCTTCCGACTCGAGCGTGGCGGCGACGGCGAACGCGTCGATCGGCACGCCCGTGCGCTCGACGACGAGCTCGACGAGCTCGCCCACCGAGAGGGACGCGGCGCTGACGACGTCCAGGACGACCGTCGCTGCCGGCGAAGTGACGGTGGCTGCAAGAGCCGTCATGCGGCCGCCTCGTCGGCAGGCTCTGGGGTCGTCGCGTCGGCCGCCGTCGCCACGAGCTCCTCGTACAGCAGCCGGTAGGCATCGATCGAGTGGCCGACGCGGTAGCGGGCGAGCACGGCCTCGCGCGCGCGCCGCCCCAGCTCGCTGCGCAGCTGGTGGTCGAGCAGTAGCCGCGCTGCGGCGTCGCCGAGTGCTGCCGGGTCGCGCGGCGGGACGATGATGCCGAAGCCGTCAAGCGCCTCACGGACGCCACCGACGTCGGTGGCGACGACCGGGCGGCCACAGGCCATCGACTCCAGCACCGTGTACGGAAAGCCCTCCGAGATGCTGGAGAGGATCGAGATGTCGCCCTCGTTGTAGAGATCGACCGGGCTGTCGTGGAGGCCGCCGAACTCGAACGTCTCGTCGAGTCCGAGCTGGGTGATCAGCGCCCGGCACCGCTCGACGTAGACCAGGTCGGCGTCGAGCGAACCGTAGACGAGAAAGCGCACGTCGGGCACGCGCTCCCGCGTGACGGCGGCGGCGCGGATCATCGTCTCGATGTCCTTCAGCGCGAAGATGCGCGCGGCGGCGACGACCGTCGGCCGGCGCCCGTCGCCTGCCTCGCGCGGCCGCGGCGCAAACAGGCCCGGATCGACGCCGTTGTAGATCGTGCGGATCTTCCCGGGCGCGACCCCCTGCCGCTCCTCCCAGCGCCGGTTGTAGTCGGCCACGGGTGACACGACATCGGCGTGCTCGTACGCGACGCGCCCGACGAGGCCGGAGAGAGCCACAAGGAAGCGCCCGGCCCACGGCGAGAGATCCTGCTGCGCGGCGACGGCCAGATAGCGCTCGCGAATGGCGACACCGTGCTCGGTCAGCACGAACGGCGTCCCCCAGCGCGCCTTGGCGACGATTCCCGGCAGCGCCGCGAAGGCGGCGATCGTCGAGTGGGTGAGCGTGGTGCGCGGCAGCGGGACGGTGAGCGGCATCAGGAACGAGTGCAGCCAGCGCAGCGCCGTCGTCATGTCCCAGACGGTCGGCTCACCGCCGGCGAAGAGCCCGCGGCGCGTCGCCGCGCTGAAGACCTCCCAGGTCGGGTACGCCTTCCAGGTCGTGCCCCAGTCCCGCACGACGAAGTAGTCGGCCATGGCCGCGAACACCGCGCCCTGCTCGACGAGGTCGACGCGGTTGCCATCGAGGCCGGCGAGCAGCGTCGCCAGCAGTGGCGCAAACTCGCGCGCGACGACCTCCTCGGTCGTGCCGCCACGCCTGCGTGCGATCCCGATCAGCCCGATGCGGGGATCGATGTGCTCGGCCGGCTCGACCATCCCCCAGAGCGGCACCTGGGCGACGCTCCGCACATTTGCCGGCAGCGTGTAGCGCAGGTCGGCGACGGGCGAGCCCGTAAGGGCCAGCACGTGGAAGTCCACCTCCTCGATTTCCCGACACAGGAGGTCGCACCACGTGCTGACGCCCCCACCGACGTACGGGTACGTGCCCTCGGTGGTCAGCAGGACGCTGACCGCGGCTATGCGGCCGCCCGGTACAGCGCCGAGTAGCCGGCGAGGATGCGGTCGAGGCTGTGGGATTCCTCGACGCGCGCGCGGCCCGCCGTGACGAGCCGGTCGCGCAGCTCCGTGTCGCCGAGCACACGCAGGATGGCGTCCGCGGTCGAGCGCGGGTCACGCGGCCGGGTGAGGAGTCCGGCTCCGGCGATCAGCTCGGGGCAGCCGCCGACAGCGGTGGCGATCACGGGCACGCCTGCGGCCATCGCCTCGAGCGCGACGAGCGGCTGCGCCTCCGAGACGCTGGTCAGCACGAGCGCGTCGAGCGTCGCGTACCAGGGCGCCGGGTCGGCTTCACCAACGAACTCGACCCGGTTACCGAGGCCGAGACGGGCCGCCTCGTCGATGCAGCGCTCGCTGTAGGCCGGGTGCTGGTGGAGCGGCCCGACGACGACGAACTCGGCGTCGGGGTGTGCGTCCGCAACGAGCCGGCAGGCGCGGAGGAAGGTGAGGACGTCCTTGACGGGTGCCACGCGGCCGACGAAACCGATGCGCGGCGCACGGCGAAGCGGCTCGCTCGCCCGGGCGCCGGCAAGAGCCGGGACCTGCAGCGAGACGCCGTTCGCCAGCAGCGTCGAGCTGGCACCGAGGCTGCGCTGGAGACGGACCGTCCACGGGCTGACGCCGGTGATGGCGGTGGCGCCTGCATACGCCTCGCGCGCGAGGCCCTCGTGCAGTTCGGCCCAGGCACGGCGATCGACGAGGCCGCCGGCTCCGCCGCTCACCCGCCCGTGCGGCCCACAGCCGGCGTACAAGCCGATGCGCGCCTCGTTCCAGGCCACGCCGTGCTCGGTCAGCACGCACGAGCGGTTCCTGGACGCCGCAACGCGTGCGCCTACGGCGCCGGCGAAGCCCGTGCTGGCCGCGTGGTAGACGGCGGCATCCGGGGCCGCCTCTTCGACGGCGCGCGTGCCCCGTCCGTGGGCGGAATCGAACGGCACCTCGACGATCTCGACGCCCGGCGGCGGGGCGTACGCAGCGGGCAACGCATCAGCGCCCTCGCGCACCAGGCTCAGCACGGAGAACGACAGCTCCGCCAGCCCGCGGACGAGCTGATCCACCCAGACCGAGACCCCGCCGGTAACGCGCGGGTAAGCCCCCTCGACGATCACGCAGATGTCACGCATTGCGGAGCTTCACCATCCTTATCAGGCCGCCGCAGTCGGCGGACGTGTAGACGACATTGTCCATCAACTCGTCGATCAACTGGAGGCCGTAGCCCCCGGTTCGTAGAGGGTCGAGCGGTTCGGCGCGAAACAGCTCGCGCGCGAACGGCGCGGCGGAGTCGCGGATTTCGAGGACGAGCCGTTCCGCGTCGATGGTCAGAGCGATCCGGATCTCCTCGCCCTCACGGCCGCCGTAGGCGTGACGGATGACGTTCGCGAGCGCCTCCCCGAGCGCGAGGTCGACCGCCCAGACGGCATCCTCCGAGAAGCCGGCGCCTGAGGCATGACCCGTTGCCCAGTGCCGCGCATCGGCGATGCGGGCGAGCTCGCTGGTGAGCAGGAACGTGTCGCTGACTGCCACGCGCACCTCCCTGCGCGGCACCCTCAGGCTCCGAGAGCGGCGACGCCGTCCGGGACGCTGTCGTAGATCCGGAGCACGCGGTCGGTGCGGGTCAGCTCGAAGACGCGCCGCACGCCCGCGTTGGGCGCGGCGAGGCCGACCCGGGCGCCGGCCTCCTCGGCCCGCCGGTGAGCGCCGATGAGCACGCCGATCCCGGAGCTGTCGATGAACGACACCTGCCCCAGGTCGAGCAGGACGCGGCTCTGCGGCCCGGCGACGAGCGAGCCCAGCAGGTCGCGCAGCGCCGGCGCCTCGCTCACCTCGAGCTCGCCCTCGAGCACCACCACCGTGATGCCATGCTGATCGCTGATCGAATGCTGCATCTGAAGCAAGAGGTTAGCCGCTGGCGCCGTCGGACAGGAGCGAGCCGGCGGCGATCAGCTCGAGCGCGCAGTCGGCGATCGTCGGGTCGAGCTGGCTGCCTCGCCGCTGGCGGATCTCGGCGGCGATCCGCTCGGCACCCCACGGCGCGCGCACCGGATCACCGGCAGCCATCTCGACCACGAACTCGGCAGCCGCGAGGATGCGGCCGGCCAGCGGGATCGACTCTCCCGCCAGGCCATGCGGGAAGCCCCAGCCATCGAACCACTCGTGGTGCGCGGCGATCCCCGCGGCGACGGCGGGATGTAGCGGCAGGTGCTCGATCAGGCCGGCGCCGACCGTCGGGTGCTCGTAGTCGGCCTGATAGCTCTCCTCGCCGCTCACCGCGCCGGCCATGCCGACGTCGTGGATGCCGGCTGCGCTGCGGATCGCCTCGACCTCGTCCTGGGGCACGCCGAGCGCCCCTGCGAGCAGCACTGCGACCCGCGTCACCTCGCCGTGATGCCCATGCGTGTGCGGACGGCGCGCGTCGAGCGACCGAGCCAGGCCGCGTACCGTCTCGAGGTAGCCACCGACGAACGAGCGGAACAGGCGGTCGTTGCGCAGCGCCTGCTGTGACTGCTCGGCGAACGTCGCGAGCAGCTCGAGCGCCTCGAGCTCGATCGGCGCGCCACGACCGAAGCTTGCGAGCGCGAAGATCCCGAGCGGCCTGCCGTCCTCCAGCAGCGGCACTGCGAGCAGCGACCCGATGCCGAGCCGCGCGACTGTGTCGACGTCACGCAGGAACAGGGCGCCGTCGCCGGCGGCCGACCAGTCAAAGAGGCCTGTCCGCGGGTCGAGGTCGACGCTCTCGGCGAACCCGTCCGGCATCCCGGAGGACGCGCGCAGCGACAGGTGCTCCACGCCCTCGTCGACGATCGCCACGAACCCGCCGTCGACACCGGTCGCCGCGACGGCCATCGCGAGCAACAGGCTGACGTAACGCTCGAGCTCCATCGCCGAGCCCTGCAGCCGCCTACCCACGCTCTCGCGCGCGGCGAGCGCGCCGAGCTCGCGCTGGAGCCGCTCCTCGCCGTGGGCCCGAACCGCGACGACGGCGACGGGGAACGCAATCTCGGCGAGCCGCTTGCGCCAGGCGGCAGGGACTTGCTCGCGGTCGAGTGGGCCGATCTGCAGCAGGCCGACTGTCTCGTCGCGAAGCCGCAACGGCGTCGAGAAGACGATGCCGGCGGGCGTGGGCGCGATCCGCTCGCTGTCCCATTCGGGCGCGCGCGACAGCTCGAGCGGCGGCGTCGGCGCCATCGACTCGGCGCCACCCTCCACGGGCGCCTCCGCGGCGCGGCGCGCGCCTACGGCCGCCCGGCTCCGCTCCAGGTGGAAGCGGCGGCCACCCTCGTCCGCGAGATACAGATAGACGGCCGGCGCCCCCGTGTGCGCGCTGACGATGCCGAGCAGCGCGTCGATTCGGTCGGTGGCAGGGCCTGCCACCGAGAGCGCGTCCAGCACCGTCCGCCAGTTCGCGGTGGGGTCGCGGCGGCGGCGGAAGCTCACTCGGAGGTGTCCGCGGCGTCGATGGCGAGTACGACGAGCGTACTGTCGTCCTTGGGCGGAGCGCCTGCCGTATGCCGGTCGACCGCGGCCGTGATCCGCACGATCAACTCCTCGGGCGGCACTCCCCGGGCGGCCGCGACCAGGGCCCACAACCGCTCCTCGCCGAACTGGTCGCCCTGGCCGGTGCGTGCCTCGACGACGCCGTCGGTGTACAGCACAACGACGTCGCCTGGGGCCAGCGTCATGCTGCGCTCCTCGAAGTCGACGTCCCGCAGGATGCCGGCCGGCATGCCGTCGGCATCGAGCTCGGAGACAACGCCACCGGCCGCGCACAGCAGCGGCGGGTTCTGACCACCGCAGGCGTAGACGAGGCTCCGGCTCCGCGGGTCGTAGCTCGCGCAGAACAGTGTGATGAACAGGCCGGCATTGGCGAGGTCGTCGAAGAGGGCGACGTTGGTAGCGGCGAGCACAGCTGCCGGGCCTCTCCCGTCGGCGATCTCGCGGCGGAGGATCGCGCGCGCCATCGCCATCATCAGCGCGGAGCCGATGCCGTGGCCCGCGACGTCCGCGATCAGCAGCACGAGTCGGCCGTCACCGTCGATGACGAGGTCGTAGAGGTCGCCGCCGACGTCGTCAGCGGGCACACAGCGCGCGCCGAGGCGGGCGCCCGGCACGTGCGGCGGCGACTCCGGCAGCAGGCTCCGCTGGATGCCCGCGGCGATCTCGACCTCGCGGCGCAGATTCTCGGCGACGGCCAGGCGCTGCACGCTGCGGCTGGTGTGGATGGTGGCGGCGAGCTGCGACGCGACCGCGCCGGCAAGGCTCGCGTCACCGGCGCTGAACCGCTCTCCCGCCTCCCGGCCCGCCAGCGTGAGCACGCCGATGGTCGCCTCCTCGCCGTCCGCGGACGTCAGCAGCAGCGGCACCGAGAGCATGGCGTCACCCGGCCTGCGCTCGGGCAGGTCGCCCTGCTGCCACGCCTCGTCGTCGTGGAGGATGAGCCGCTTGCCGGTGGCGACGATCTGGGCGCTGAGGCCGTACGCGGCAAGAGTCGTGCCCACGAGGCCGTCGCTGCCACGGGCCGCCGTGACCACCAGCAGCCCCGACGCCTCGTCGACAACAGCCACCAGCGACCGCTCCGCGCTGATCACGTGCAACGCTTTGTCGAGCGCGATCTGTGAGACGGCCGGCACGTCGAAGACCGAGCCAAGCGCCCGCGCGAGGCCGTGCAAGAGCGTGACCTCCTCGTAGCGCACGAGCAGCTCGTCGGCCATGCTCTCCAGCTCCAGCTCGAGGTAGCGGCGGCGGCCGAGCACCTCCGAGAGCACGCGGGCCACCCCGGCCGCCGCGGCCTCGTCGCGGGCGCGCACCGACCCGATCGGCTCGGCCCGCACGACGATCGGCGCCGTCGCCGGGCCCGCGCTGCCGCTGCCGACGGCGACGACCTCGGTGCTGCCACGGTCGTCCACGGCCAGCGCGCAGCCGATCGCCTCGGCGAGCGGTGTCAACATCTTGGCAAGCTCGACCGGATCAAGAGCCGACAGGGTTCCTCCTGCTGGATCGGCGGCAGGGCTCGCCGCCCGCTGAATCATCGCAGGTCAGAGGCGCCCGGTGAGCGCTGCTGCACGCAGCAGCGGTACCTTCCACATCGCCTCGAGCACGATGCCCCTGCTCATCTTCGACCCGCCCAGCTCGCGGTCGGTGAAGCGGATCGGCACCTCGACGATGCGCAGGCCCGCGTGCAGCACGCGGTACGTCGTCTCGATCTGGAAGGCGTAACCTCTGGCCGTGACTGCGTCCAGGTCGATCGCCTCGAGGGCCGCTCGCCGGTAGCACTTGAAGCCGCCGGTCAGGTCGCGCACCGAGACCCCCAGCACGACCCTGGCGTAGGCCGACCCGAACGACGAGATCAGCCTGCGCGAGATGCCCCAGTTGGCGACGCTGCCGCCCGGCACGTAGCGGGAGCCGAGCACAAGGTCGGCGTCGGCCGCCGCGGCCAGGAGCCCCGGCAAGGCGCCCGGGTCGTGCGAGAAGTCGCAGTCCATCTCCAGGATGAGATCGGCGCCGAGCTCGAGCGCCCGGCGGAAGCCAGCGAGGTACGCCGGGCCGATGCCCTCCTTGACCTCCCGGTGCAGCACATCGACGTAGCCGAGCTCGACCGCCAGCCGGTCGGCGATCTTGCCGGTGCCATCAGGGGAGTTGTCGTCGATCACCAGCACGCGCACACCCGGCGCGGCGCTGCCGATCGCGAGCAGCATCCGCTCAAGGTTCTCCCGCTCGTTGTAGGTGGGGAGACAGACAATCGCGAGCCGGCGCGCAGAGGCTTCCATCGGGCGCGAAGGGTACACCGGGCACCGTCGCCTGCCGGCTCGGCAATCGCGACCGCAGCGGCGATCAGCTTCGGCGCCGCCGCCAGGCCCATCGCGACGCCGACGCCGATCACGCCGAGGGCGAGCGGAGGCTGCCCAGCGGCTCGCTGCGCATCAACGCGGCAGCGGCTCACGGACGACACCGCCGGCGCGGGCGCCCGTATGTGCGCCGCCGGCCCACGCCCGCTGCCCGGCAACCCACACGCCAACGAGACCGTCGGGGTGGCGCGCGGGCTCGTCGTAGGTGGCGGTGTCGATGAACGCCGCCGGGTCGAGCAGCACGAGATCGGCGCGCTTGCCCGGCGCGATGCGGCCGCGGTCGCCCAGCCCGAGCCGGTCGGCCGCGCGCGCGGTGAGCCGCGCGACCGCCTCCTCGACGGGCAGCAGGCCCTCGCGCAGCGCGAACCGGCCGAGGAAGCGGGCGGCCGTCCCGTAGAGCCGTGGGTGCGGCTTCGCCCCGTAGATGCCGTCGGAGCCGACCAGCTGGAGCCGATGCACGGCGACCTGGCGCACCGCCGCCTCCGAGGCGTAGTGCTCGATCATCGTGACGTCGAGCCGGGATTCGAGCAGCAGGTCGAGCACCGCCTCGACGTGGTGGACGCCGCGGTCGTCGGCGAGCTCGGCGAGGCTGCGTCCGGCGGCGGCTTCGTTCGGCGCCGCCGCGTTGGCGATCACGATGCGGTCGGGGCCGAGGCCGCCGAGGATGTTCTCCCAGCCCTCGATGCCGTGCTCGACGTCGGCACGGATGCGGTCGCGCTCGGAGCGGCGCGTGATGCGGTCGAGCGTCCCGGCGACACCGCCCTCCTGTGCCCAGGCCGGCAGCAGTGCGGAGAGCACCGTCGAGCCGGCGCCGTACGGGTACTGGTCGAACGACACGGACACGTCCGCAGCGGCCGCGTCGAGCAGGGCCAGCAGCGGCTCGAGCAGGCGCTCGTCGGTCAGGCACTTGAGGTGCGAAACGTTGAGCGGCGCACCGGAGCGGCGCGCGACCTCGACGAACTCGGCAACCGCCTCCAGCACGCCGCCGCCCTCGTTGCGCACGTGCGGCACGAGCGGGGCCCCGAACAGCGCGGCCTCCTCGGCCAGCGCCACGAGCTCGTCGGTCAACGCGTACGCGCCGGGCAGGTAGAGCATGCCGAACGAAAGCGTGCGTGCCCCGGCCTCGAGCCCCAGGCGCACCTCCCGCTGCATCGCGGCCAGCTCCTCGCGCGTGGGCGCGCGGTTGGCGCCGCCCATCACCGTGTCGCGCACGACGTTGTGCCCGATCGACGGCACGAGGGAGGTCGCCGGCCGGGTCGCCGCCAGCGCTTCGAGGTAGCCGTCGAGCGTCGTCCAGCCCCACTCGGCGGGACCCGCCCCCTCGAGGCCGCGGAGGTAGGCCTGCCGCTCGCGCCAGCCGCCGGCGGCGACGGGAGCGGGCGCGAGGCCGTCCGGGTGGATGAGCTCGGTGGTGAAGCCCTGCCCGATCTTGGCCGCCTGCAGCGGGTCGTCGAAGCTGCGCAGCGCCGAGTGGGCATGCATGTCGATGAACCCCGGGCAGAGGAGGAGCCCGGCCCCGGCGATCTCCTCCGCGGCGGCTCCCGCGAGCGCGGGCGCTCCCGCCGCCGTGGGCGCCACGGCCTCGATCCGTCCGGCCCTGACCGCCACGTCCCCGACGAACGCCGCACCGTCGCCGGGGTAGACGGTGGCGCCACGCACGAGCAGGTCGAAGGTCATTGCCGTCTTCTACCACGCTGCGGTGGCGGCCGTGAGACACGATCGGATCGCCGTGCACAATGTCGTCGCTGCATTTTTTTGCGAATATCTATCCAGGAGATCGGGAGGTGGTGTTTCACGGAGCACGGATTCACGCGAACATTCCCTTGACAGCGTTACGCTGATCGCCTATCTTCCCACCCACTGATGACCACTCCCGCCCACAACCGTCTCCGGCCGACCTCCTCGCTGCCCGCACTCTGCGCGCACGTGTGGCGTCCGCTGGGCAACCCGGTGGCCCTCGCAGGCAGGCGTACCCGCTAGAGCTCGGCGACAGTACGGCTTTCCCGCGAAGGCGACCGAAAGGTCGCCTTCGTCGTTCCGGCAGACGTTCCCCGCTCCCCACCAAGGAAGGTGCTTCCCAGGATGACCACCGACTAGACCGCCGCGAGGCTTCCACGCGCCAGCCTGATTTCCGCGCGTGATTTCGAAAAGTCGTCGCGCACAGGCAGCCGTATCCACGCGGCGGGTCGTCTGCGATCCGCCTCGAATCCATCACCACAGCTCGAGGAGGATCTCCCATGCGTTCCGCCAGCAGCCGGCTGCAAGCCCTGCTTCGTCGCACCCTGGGTAGCAGCATGCCCGAGCAGCACACGCATCCGCCACAACGCCGGTCGCCCGGCCTGGACACCCTCGCCGCCACGGCGTACGGGCCCCGCGTCGGCCCGCGGCACTGAGCCGCCGACAGAGCGGCGTCTCCGCCGGCGCGGTTCCGCCACCGCCCCGCCCGCCCTAGGCGGGCGGGTGCATGCGGAACTCGCCCGTCGGCCGGACGCCGCTCTCGGCGCGCTCGGTAATCCGCTCCCAGTACGCACCCCGGTAGAAGACGAGCGGGTGCAGGTAGTAGCGCAGCTCCAGGTGGAGGGGGCTGCCGATAACGATCGCATGGTCGCCCGCCTCGACCTCCTGGGTGACCTCGCAGACGAGCGTGGCCAGGCAGTCGGCGAGCACCGGGGTAGCGTGCTGCGCCGTCCAGGCCAGCTCGACGAACTTCTCGGACATCGGGCGCTTGCCCACGAACCGCCGGGAGATCTCCTCCTGCTCCGCCGAGAGCATGTTCACGCAGAACCGGCCGGAGTCGCGGATGGCCCCGAGCGTGCGGGCCTCGTGGTCGAAGCAGACGAGCAGCAGGGGCGGCGCCAGCGACAGCGACGAGAACGCGTTGAGCGTCGCGCCGTAGGGCCCGTCGGAGCCCGTGGCGGTGACGACGCTGACGCCGGTGGCCCAGAAGCCCATGGCTCGGCGGAAGTCGGCCGGCTCGATCATGCCGCCACCACTGCAGCGGCCTTGAGCGCCGGCATGACGTCCTGCGCGAACAGCTCCATCGACGCACGCGCCCGGTCGTTCGGCATGTCACCGAACTGGAGCAGGGTCGCCAGCGTGCCGAAGCCGAGGGTGCCCTGAGCCTCCAGCAGCTGCTCGCGTACCGACTCGGGCGAGCCGGCGATCACAAAGCCCTCGTCGACGAGCTCCTGGTACGTGTACTCGCTGAACGGCCGCAGCCCCGAGGTCATGGCGGCGCGCATGCCGCCCATGCTCATGTAGCCGGGTGGGTAGAGGTACTCGAGCTTGTGCTTGAGGCCCTTCTTGAACAGCCACGAGATGTGCTGCTCGGCCGCGGCGTGGGCCTCGGCGTTCGTGTCGGCTACGTGGATCGGGAACAGCGCGCCGAGCTGCGACGGGTCGGCGTCGTAGCCGTAGCGGTTGGCGGCTGCGCGGACGCCGTCGAGCCAGCTCTTCTGGAGCTGGGTCGGTGCGTACACCGACATGAACGTGTAGCGGTGCTTCGCCACCCAGTCGAACGTCTCCGGGCTGCCGAAGCCGGGCACCCAGATCGGCGGGTGCGGCTCCTGGAAGCAGCGCGGCCACACGTTGACGTAACGGAAGCGGTAGTTCTTGGAGATCCACTCGAACGGCTCCAGCTCCGTCCACGCCTTGATAATCAGGTCGTGGGCCTCGTTGAAACGCTCGCGCGAGCGGGTCGGGTCGGAGCCGAAGGTGAAGTACTCGACGCCGATACCGCGCACGAAGCCACTGATGATGCGGCCACCCGAGACGCAGTCGAGCACGGCGATCTCCTCGGCGACGCGCAGCGGGTGGCCGCGCAGCGGCAGCGCATTGCCGATGATCGCGATCGTCATCCGCTTGGTCTCGCGCACGATGAGGGCGGCCATCACGTCGGGGCACGGCATCATCCCGTACGTCGTCTGGTGGTGCTCGTTGACGGAGACGCCGTCGAAGCCGAGCTCCTCCGCGTAGACGAGCTGGTCGAGGTACTCCTTGTACAGCTGCTGGCCCTTGCGCGCATCGAAGTGCTTGCGCGGATAGGTGAGCCAGGAGGTCTCGTAGTCGTCGAAGTTCTCGGGCAGCTCCGGGTACGGCATCAGGTGGAACAGGAAGACGTCCATCAGGCCTCCAGGAAATCGACGATGAGCTTCGCGGTCGCCTCGGCGTCCTCGAGGAACGGCGCGTGGGCGACCCCCGGCATGGTGACGAGCCGCGCGTCCGCGATGCGCTCCGCGTACCGCTCGCCATGCACGACCGGGACGAGGAAGTCCTCGTCGCCCCACACGACGAGCGTCTTCGCCGTCACGCGGTACAGCCGCGACTCGAGCTTCGGGTTGCAGCAGTACGGGTTCCAGGCAAGCCGGGCGAACGAGATCTTCTCACGGTAGAGGCCCATGATGAAGTCGAGGTCGGGCTCGGCCGGGAAGAGCGACGCGGCAGTCGCCGGGTCGGCGAACAGCGCCGCCACAGTCTCCTCCGGGCTCATCCCGAAGAGGTCCTTGACCGGCGCCTCCCAGATGTCGAGACCCACGGCATTCAGCAGGACGAGCCGGCGCACGAGCCGGGGCGAGTGCACGGCCAGCTCGGCCGCCAGCCAGCCGCCCAGCGACGTGCCGACCACGTCGACCTCGTCGATCCCGAGCTGCTCCAGCAGCGCCAGGTAGTGATAGACGAGGTCGTCCAGCGACTCGATGTGCTCCAGCTCGCCCGACAGCCCGAACCCGGGATGGTCGGGGGCAAGCACGTCGAAGCGCTGCGCCAGCAGCCCGTGGAAGGGTAGCCAGACACCCGCGCCGCCGGCGCCGTGCAGGAAGAGCAGCGGTCGCCCCGAGCCGCCGCGAAACAGGTTGACCTGGATCCCGCGAACAGCGAGCTGCTCGCTCGTGTGATCGACCGTCCGCTGCATGCCCCACTGGCCCCCCGTTGGTCGCAATCTGCTGGGACGATACTTCGGCGCGCGCGGGCCTGCAAACCCTGTCGCTGCCGCGGTCGCGTTCGCGCTGAAATCGCCGCAGCGCCGTGAGATGATCGCGCCTCAGGCCACATGGCCACGATCTACAACGAGGTCACAGTGTTCTCTCGGCCCAGGAGCAGCCGTGTGCTCCTCGCCAGCCTGGCGGCGCTCACAACGGCTCTGCTCACCACCGCAGGGGCGGGATTCGCGGCATCGTCGTCGCCGGCCGCGGCGACCGCGTCGAAGGACACGCTCATCGTCCTGACGCCGCACCTTGCCCCGGCCCTCGATCCGGACGGCGTTGCCGCCAACGACCCTGGCCAGTGGCTGATCGGCCGCAACGTCGCCGACAAGCTCGTCGAGTACCGGACGAAGAACGTCGCCGGGATCAACATCCCGAACTACGGTGTGGCCCAGGACGCCTTCAAGGGCCAGCTCGCGGCGTCGTACAGGCGCGTCGGCACGACGTTCACCTTCAAGCTGAAGCAGGGCGTCAAGTCGTGCGTCGGCAACGAGCTCACCGCCGAGGACGTCGTCTACACGTTCGCCCGCGGCAAGTCGGTCTCGGGCGCCTCCCCGGTCGCGTGGTTCCTCGGCAACGTCGCCAGCGTCCTGCCGCTCGACCCGCTCATCAGCAAGGACCCGAAGGCCAAGAAGCTGAAGGGTGAGGTCACGGCCGTCGACAGGTACACGGTCAAGATCAAACAGATGAACCCGAACGGCCTCTTCCCGCGCGTCAGCGAGATCTTCGCGCTGGAGATCTTCGACTCGGTCGAGATGAAGAAGCACGCGACGGCCAAGGACCCGTGGTCGCAGTCGTGGAACGACACCAAGGGCATCGCCGGCTTCGGCGCCTACTGCGTCGACAAGTGGATCAAGGGCTCCGAGATCGACCTGAAGGCGAACCCGAACTACAACTGGGGCACCAAGCCGCAATTCACGAAGGTCGTTCTGCGCCAGGTGCCGTCGAACTCCAGCCGCATCGCAGCGCTGCGCGGCGGCTCGGCCGACATCGCCCAGGATCTCAGCCCCACCGAGTACCAGAGCCTGTCGACCGACCCGAAGGTGACCGTCTGGGGCACGTACAACAACCAGACGACGTGGATCCACCTGAACTACAAGGTCGCCCCGTGGAACCTGCCGAACAACAAGTACCTGAGGCAGGCCATCGCCTACGCGATCCCGTACCAGGAGATCATCAGCAGCATCTACAAGGGTGACGCTCGCTTCTGGTTCGGCCACGCGCCGTCGTCGTACTACGGCTATACGCCAATCAAGAGGTACTCGTTCGACCTCAACAAGGCCAAGGCGGCGCTCGTCAAGGCGGGCTTCCCTCAGGGCAAGGGCCTCGACAAGTACGCGGCGGGCATGCAGCTCGTGTACCCGGCCGAGAACTCCGCCACGCTCGAGCCGTTCGCCAACATCATCCGTACGAACCTGGCGACGATCGGCATCAACATGTCGCTGAACCCGATCCCGCTCGGCCAGTTCCAGGACCGCCACCTCGCGAAGAAGGACATCCCGGTCGCGATCGTGGACTTCGGCGCCCCGTTCGCCCCTGACACCGGCTACGCGCAGCAGCTGTTCTACGCGTCGACGGACAAGGGCGGCCTGACGAACTCGGAGAACTACTCGAACCCGAAGTTCAACGCCCTGGTCGACCAGTCGAAGAAGACGTCCGGAGCGGCACGCCTCGCGATCCTGAAGCAGGCGGCCCTGATCCAGATGGACGAGCTGCCGACGATCCCGGTCGTCGAGTTCAAGAGTCGCATGGCCGTCCGCAAGGGCATCAGCGGCTGGACGCTGACGAGCGACAACACGCTCGTGTTCGCGGCGTTCAAGAGCAACTAGGCAGCGCCGGCAGGACGACCGACGTTATGACGGGGCGGGCCGCGAGGCCCGCCCCGTCGAC
>JANXXF010000389.1 GCA_025350775.1 Actinomycetes bacterium | reverse complement strand
GCCGCGCATGCAGACCGTCATGCTCGTTCGCCGGTAGCCAGCAGCAGGCTAGCTGTCTGTCCCGACAGTGTTGTTCCATCCGGTCATCCTTGGAGGTTAGGGTGTCTGCGCAGCTGGTTCGCCGGTTGAGCCAGCTACCCGATGACCTCGTGCGTGCCCACGCGACGCCAGACGATGTGCGGCTCGCTGCCGACGATCGACTTCCCGTACGAGAAGGTCGCCCGGCCGTCAGGAGCCCACGTCAGCTCGAAGATCCCCTCGGCGCCGCGGACGCCCTTGACACGCAGGCCCTTGCGGAAGCCCCGCCCCGCGATGAGGTCGTCGACGAACTTCTTCACGGCCGCGACAAAGGCAGCGCGCTGCTGAGGCGTCAGCGCCTCGAGGTCGCGGTCGAAACGCGCCAGCCGTTCGAAGGTCGGCATACGGCCTCAGGCGTCGAGGGAGGCGACGAACTCGTCGGGCGTCGCAAAAACACGCGAGCGGCCGGCGCGGGCGTCGGCCTCGGCCTCGCGCTCGCCCGCCTGCCAGGAGGGGTCCCAGAACCAGGCCTGCGTCGCGTCGATCACCTTGAACGGGCGCAGCAGGATGCCGTCGGCGGTCAGCTCGACCTCGACGAGGTCGCCCTCCTCCAGCCCGGCGGCCCGCCGGATGTCGGACGGGATCGTGATCTGGCCCTTGCCACGCACGACGGTGCTGCTCACCGGGGTTCTCCTGACTCTCCGACTTTCCGACATTCAGACAATCAACCAGATCGCACCGGCACGATTCCGGCACACACGATCCGGCTCGGTGCAGCCTACGCGAGCAAATCGGCCGTCACGCCACCGCCGAGGAAGCGTCCGCGCCGGGTCAGGCGCAGCATCCCACCCTCCCCCAGCTCGACGAGCCCCAGGCGGGCGAGCCGCTCGAGTTCGTCGGCGTCGATCGCAGCGCGGACGTCGCCGGCGCCGCCGCGGTCGACGTCGAGCGGCTCGTCCAGCCGCAGCCCGAGCATGACCCGCTCCACGGCGCACGTCGCGGCGTCGAGCGGCTCCACGTCGCGCGGCGGCTTCGCGGCGCGGCCGAGCGCCTCGACGTACGCCGCGAGCTTCACGGTGTTGCGCCACCGCACTCCCGCCACCGTCGACACCGCGCCGATCCCGATACCGAGGTAGTCGCGCGCCAGCCAGTAGCCGAGGTTGTGCTGGGCGCGCAGGTCGCGCGGGGCGGCGGCGCCCGGCCCGGCGGCGCCGTCCGTCCTGCAGAAGTTCGCCGTCTCGTACCAGCGGTAGCCGGCGGCCTCGAGCGTCTCGACGACCGTCTCGAAGTAGCCCTCCATCGCCTCGGCTTGCCGCTCCAGCTCCTCGCCGTGGGCGATCGTGAAGCGGGTGCCCGGCTTCGCCTCCAGCTCGTAGCAGGAGAGATGCTCCGGGCCCAGCGCCACCGCCTCGGCGAGGTCGGCGGCAAGATCGGCCGGCGACTGGCCGGGAATGCCGTAGACGAGGTCGAGCGAGACGTTGTCGAAGCCGGCGGCGCGCAGGTGGTGAACGGCGGCGCGCACGTCGCCGGGGGTGGCGGTGCGCTCCAGCACTTCGAGCAGGCGCGGCTGGAACGTCTGCGCGCCGAGCGACACGCGCGTCACGCCCGCCTCGCGCAGCGCTGCCGCCAGCTCCGGCGTCACCGTCTCGGGGTTCGCCTCGACGGTCACCTCGGCGGCCGCCGGGAGCCCACGTAGCAGCCGCGCCAGCTCGGCCGCGTCCGTGAACGTCGGCGTGCCGCCGCCGAGGAACACCGAGTCGAGCGGCGGCGCCCCGTCGGCCCCCGCGAGCGCCACGGCCCCTGCCGGCGTCCCATCCGGGCGCCCCACCGCCGCCAGCTCCGCCAGTAGCGCGTCGACGTACGCGCCGTGCTCGCCGCGGCGCCCCACCACCGTCACGAAGTCGCAGTAGCCGCAGCGATGCACACAGAACGGCAGGTGGACATAGAGGTGGCGCACCGCGCCGGAGGGCTCGGCCCGGCCGCTCGCCGTGGCGGGGCCCGAGCCGGTGCCGGGGCTCACTTCTTCTTTGCGTTGTCGAGGTTGAGGACGGCGAGGAACGCCTCCTGCGGCACCTCGACCGCGCCGACCCGCTTCATCCGCTTCTTGCCGGCCTTCTGCTTCTCCAGCAGCTTGCGCTTGCGCGAGATGTCGCCGCCGTAGCACTTCGCCAGCACGTCCTTGCGGCGTGCCGTGATCGTCTCGCGTGCTATCACCCGCGACCCGATCGCCGCCTGGATCGCCACGTCGAACATCTGCCGCGGGATCTCCTTGCGTAGCCGCTCGACCAGCACGCGGCCGCGCTCGTAGGCGAAGTCCTTGTGCGAGATCAGCGACAGCGCGTCGACGGACTCGCCGGCGATCAGCACGTCGACGCGGACGAGGTCGCCAGGCCGGAAGCCGATCATGTCGTAGTCGAAGCTGGCGTAGCCCTTGGTGCGCGACTTGAGCTGGTCGTAGTAGTCGAGGACGACCTCGGCGAGCGGCAGGTCGTAGACGATCAGCACGCGCTCCTCCGACAGGTAGTCCATCCGCTCGTAGCGGCCGCGCTTCTCGTTGTTCATTTCCATCACCGAGCCGATGTACTCCTTCGGCACGATGATCGAGGCGCGGATGTACGGCTCCTCGACGTTCTCCAGCTCGCGCGGCATCTCCGACGGGTTGTGCACCTCGATCCGCGTGCCGTTGCGGAGCAGCACGTTGTACGCCACATTCGGCGCGGTGGTGAGCAGGTCGAGGTCGAACTCGCGCTCCAGCCGCTCGCGCACGATCTCCATGTGCAGCAGGCCGAGGAAGCCGCAGCGGAAGCCGAAGCCGAGCGCCTGCGAGGTCTCGGGCTCGTAGAACAGGGAGGCGTCGTTGAGCTTCAGCTTCTCGAGCGCGTCGCGCAGCTGCGGGTAGTCGTCGCCGTCGGTCGGGAAGAGCCCGGCGAAGACCATCGGCTTGACGTCCTTGTACCCGGGAAGCGCCTCCTCGGCGCCGCCCTGTTGCAACGTCAACGTGTCGCCGACGCGAAGCTTCGACACCTCTTTCAGGCCGGTGATGATGTAGCCGACCTCGCCGGCACGCAGCTCCTTCTCGACGCGCATGGCGGGGGTCATGACGCCGAGCTCCTCGACAGCGAACTCGATCCCCGTCGCCATCGTGCGCACGCCGTTGTGCGGGCGGAAGACACCGTCGACGACGCGGACGAACGCGACGACGCCGCGGTACTGGTCGTACGCCGAGTCGAAGATGAGGGCGCGCGGCGGGCCGGTCGGGTCGCCCGTCGGGGCCGGCACGCGCTTAACGATGGCGTCGAGCACCTGGGCGACGTTGAGGCCCGTCTTCGCCGAGATGCGGACGACATGGTCGGGGTCGTCACCGATCAGCTCGGCGATCGCCTTTGCGGCCCCGTCGGGATCGGCCGCAGGGAGGTCGATCTTGTTGACCACCGGCACGATCTCGAGGTTGTTCTCGATCGCGAGATAGGCGTTGGCAAGCGTCTGCGCCTCGATGCCCTGCGCGGCGTCGACGACGAGCAGCGCGCCCTCGCAAGCCTGCAGGCTGCGCGACACCTCGTACGTGAAGTCGACGTGGCCCGGCGTGTCGATCAGGTTGAGCTGGTAGCCCTTCCACTCGACACGTACCGCCTGCGCTTTGATCGTGATGCCGCG
>JANXXF010000335.1 GCA_025350775.1 Actinomycetes bacterium | reverse complement strand
AGGGCAAGCCCGAAGTCCATCACCTTGATCGAGCCGTCATCGCAAACCCAGACGTTCTCGGGTTTGAGGTCACGGTGCACCAGCCGCTCGTGTGCATACACGAGCGCGCTCAGCAGTTGCTTGGCAAGCGCCATGCCTTCGTCCAGTGGCTGCGGTACGCGGGATTGCTTCTGCTCCGTCATCTTCGCGCGCAGCGTGCGTCCGTGCAGAAGCTCCATCGTTATGTAATAGCGATCGCCGTCCACGTTGACGTCGTGCACGCGAATGATGTTCGGGTGCGATAGTGAGATCGCGAGCTTTGCCTCTGCGATGAAGCGTTCTTCGACGCCGCGCTGGCGGACCAGCTCCGGCGCGATGACCTTTACCGCAACGAAGCTCTGCTTCAGCGCGTCGAAGGCCTGGTAGACGCAGCCCATGCCTCCTTCACCGATCACCTCGCGCAGTTCGTATCGATCGGACAGCGTCTCGCCGACCAGGCGTTTCGGGTCGGCCTCGGTCTCGCGCGATGCACGCGCTGGCGCTGGAACGGGGCCAGCCGCCGTGCTCGGGGATGGCTCGCGGCCTAGCGCCATCGTCAGCAGCAATTCGGACGCGGTCCGGGCCTCCTGCTGCTGCTCGCGAATGCGAACCTGAAGCGATTCCGGCAGACCAAGCGCCAACCGGTCCACGAAATCCCGATCGAGCCGCGAATGCGCCGCGACAATGTCGTCCGGCGTGGCCGGGTGTGCGAGTCGCAAGATCCGCCGCGCGTCGCCGGGGCTGAGCGTCGCAGTGCTCACTGCAGGCCCACACCCATCTCGGCCGCGGTCGGATCGACTGGCAGCAGCTCGCCCCCGGACCCATACACGGCAGACTCCGAGTACCGCAGCTCGGGGACGTCGACGCTCAATTCGATCAGGCCCGACCGCCGAAATGCGGTGCGCACCCGAATGGCGGTATCGCGCTTGCGATCCGCGCCGAGCCGCAGCCGGTGCGTCACCACTGGCAGGTAGCGGCCGCTAAGCCCGTCAAGTCGGGCGATGCTGATGCCGACATCGACGCGCGGGCGATCGGCGACCAACGTCACCTCGCCGCTCGCGAATGGCACCGGTTGGTCCCGTCGCGCCACGGACCTATAGTCGCTGGCCGGCAATTCGCCAACGCTGAGGCCGACCGCGTAGTCGCCGCCGAGCGCAGCCGGCTGCAGCGGACCGCTCAGCCAAGCTTCGGCGGCGATACGCGCCACGCCGTTCGTCGACTGCTTGCGACGTGCGAGTCGGGCCGCGTAGCCATCGGTGCGCGCCGCAAACCAACGCTGTCCGGACTCGAGGTAGACGACCCGGGCGGGTCCCGCGGGAACGAGCGAGCCGCCGCTCTGCCAGTCGGCCGGAACGAGCGACGTCCAGTAGCGATCCTCGGCCGCAAGGATCGTTTCGCCCGCAACGACCCGGATCGACCACTCGCCGTCGTCCACTGCCAGGCCCGCAACCGCTGCGCAGGTACTGCCGAGGGCACTCCGCACCAACGGCTCGAGCAGCAGTTGACTACGGTGTGCGTCCGACGTGCAAGCAGCGGCGGACGCGGCGCCGGGCTCGAAACGCAGACAGGGCAATGCGAGCGGATCGACATCGGCTGCAGCGCCGTGACGCTCATCCACGACGACCCACCGGTCCGCCGCAACAACGGCGAGCGCGCCACCCGGCTGCCCGTCGACGAGCCGTGCGAACACCGCCGACCCGGTGCCGGTCGGGCTCGGGATTAAATTCAGCGGCGTCGCTATCATATGCAATCCGACGATTTGTGCGTCCGCGATTCCGCACAGCCAGCAGGCGGCCGTAAGGGGCGCGCGCAAGCGATTCAGGTAAGCGTCGTCGACCAGCAGCGTCCAGTCGATGACTTCTTCGTGAAATCGGCGCCGGAGCGCGACCACGAGCGACCCGAGCACATTTGCCAGATTCACCGCGTTCGCTTCGGCTGTCGACCCGGTCGCCGATTGCAGCGAAGCCCGCGGCGCGTCATACGCGACCGAGCAGGCAGTAGTGCCGCCGTAGGCTTCGCGGCCGAGCGACGCGACGACGAGAGGCGCAACCCCGTCCTCGCCAAACGGTTCGCCGGTGACGCGGCGGAATGCGCCGCCCGGCTCCTCGGCGAGTGCGAGGGCGGCATCTCGCCAGAGCACCAGCCGGAGCATCATGAAAGCGCACCCGCCGGACGCAACGCAGCGACATCGGTCTCGAGCCGTGCCAGCACCAACGTGTGCTCCTGCAACTTGCGTTCGCGGACGTCCAGCTGCCGCATCGACTGCTGGACCGCGTCGCGAACACCCTGCGACTCGCGCAGCGCACGGCCGGTCTCGTCGCGGACGAACTCGTCGAAGCAGGCGAGCATGCTCTTGCGTTCCTGGTCGATAG
>JANXXF010000320.1 GCA_025350775.1 Actinomycetes bacterium | reverse complement strand
AGGTGCTCGGCGCGCTCGGCTACACGTCCGAGGAGATCACGCTGCTGCGCGAGTCGGGCGTCGTCTAGTTACTCGAGGGGCCTCTTCGCGGCCAGGTCGGAGATGACGCCGCGCCGGGCCCGCTCGTACGAGCTGCGGAGGAAGCCTGGTGCCCCGCTCTCGACGTTGCCAATGTCTTCGGCGATCGCGAGCAGCTCGTCCCACGCGCTGTCGACGTCGGGGTGGCGCCGGTGGCTGAAGATCTCGAGCCGACGCTGGATCCGGCCGAAGCCGGCCGCCGCACTGCGATGCTGCTCGGCGCGCTCGCCGAGCTTAAACGTCGTCTGGACGGACGTGAGGACGACGACAGCGGCGCCGAGGGCTCCGGCGGTGATCGTCAGCGCCGCGCTCGGGTTGCCGTTCGTGGCCTGGAGGACGGTGCCGGAGACGACGGCGGAAACGGCTATCACCAGGAAGCCGAGCACGTAATGGACCAGCCCGAGCCGGTCGCTCGCGGCGAAGTGTGCGGCGCGTTGGGTGTCAATCCACGTGGATAGATCCTCAGCAGCCCGGATGACATCGTTCACGGCTTCCTCCTCGTTCGGCACGTCAGGGATGGTCGGGGTCGGATATCCGGAAAGGTTATGCTGGCCGCCGCGTGCCGAACGCCGACACAGTGAGACCGGGAAGCCGATGACGGGTCTGCAGGCAGGCGCCGTGCTCCCGGCCGAGGGCTACAGGGAGATGGCGGCCGGAGAGCCCACCGACCGACGTCCCCAGGACGGGCCGCTGTGACGTACCGGGCGCTCGAGCTACGCCAGCCGGCGCCGCTGCCACACGAGGCCGAGCTGCGCGCAGAGGTGCGCGCGTTCCTCGCCACGGAGGAGTTCGTACCGCTCTGCGACGCGTGGCTCGCAGGCCACGACCCCTGCTTCAGCCGGCGTCTCGGCGTGGGCGGCTTCATCGGCATGACGATCCCCGTCCGTTACGGCGGTCACGGCCGCAGCGTGCTCGAGCGCTACGTCGTCACCGAGGAGCTGCTCGCGGCAGGTGCCCCGGTTGCGGCGCACTGGATCGCCGACCGCCAGACGGCACCGCTCCTGCTCCACTACGGGACCGAAGATCAGCGCGAGCGCTTCCTGCCACTGATCGCCCGCGGTGAGTGCTTCTTCTCGCTCGGAATGAGCGAGCCCGACTCCGGCTCCGACCTCGCGTCGGTGACGACCGCGGCGACCCCCGTCGACGGCGGCTTTCTCGTCACCGGCCGCAAGGTCTGGACGAGCCATGCCCACCACAGCCACTTCATGCTCACTCTCTGCCGCACCGGGCCCGCCGGTGAGAGCCGGCATGAGGGCCTCAGCCAGCTGATCGTCGACCTGCAGGCGCCCGGTGTCGACGTGCGGCCGATCGCGCTCCTCAGCGGCGAGCACCACTTCAACGAGGTCGTCCTCGACGACGTGTTCGTGCCGGACGCGCTCGTGCTGGGCACGCTCGGCGCTGGCTGGACGCAGGTGATGTCGGAGCTCGCGTACGAGCGCAGCGGGCCGGAGCGGCTGCTCAGCACCTATCCGGTGCTCGCGGAGCTCGTGCGGGCCGTAGGCCCGGCGCCAGATGCGGCCCGCGCAGCGGCGATCGGGCGGCTCGTCGCGCAGCTCGTCGCGCTACGGCGCCTGTCGCGGTCGGTCGCGGCCGCCCTCGAGGCCGGGGAGACGCCGCTCGTCGAAGCCGCGCTCGTCAAGGAGGTCGGCACCCGCTACGAGCGCGCGGTCACCGAGCTGGCCCGCCTCCAGCTGCCGATCGAGCCGCATCTGGGCGCCGGCGGACGGCTCGAGGAGCTGGTCGCCCAGGCGATCCTGGCGGGTCCCGGGTTCACGCTGCGCGCGGGCACGAGCGAGATCATGCGCGGCATCGTCGCCCGCGGGCTGGGCGTGCGATGAGCGAGCTGAAGCTGCTCGAGGAGACCCTCGCCGAGCTGTTCGCGCGGGAGCTGAAGGACGGCGCCGACCCGGCGGCGATGTGGCAGCGCCTCGAGGAGGCCGGGCTGACGCTGGCGGGCGTGCCAGAAGAGGCCGGCGGTGGTGGTGGCGGCCTCGACGAGGCGACCCTGGTCGTGCGCGTCGCCGCGCGGCATGCGGCGCCGGGGCCGATCGCCGAGACGGGGCTGCTGGCGGGCTGGCTGCTGGCGGCGGCCGGACTGGCCGTGCCGGAAGGCCCTTTGACGGCTGCGGCCGGCGGGTCGCTCGCGCTGCGCCGCGACGGCGACGGCTGGCTGCTGGACGGCGCCGCGCCGCGCGTGCCGTGGGCGCGGGCGGTCGAGCGGATCGCCGTGCTCGCCGGCGGGCAGGTCGCGCTGGTGCCGGTGCAGCAGGCGACGCTCTCCCTCTCCGCGAATCTGGCCGGTGAGCCGCGCGACGACGTCGCGTTTGACGGCGTGCGGATCGACGCTGCGCAGGTCGGGGCGGTCGGTGACCGGATCGACGCCGAGGCGTTCCACCGTCGCGGCGCGCTCGCGCGCGCGGCCGCCATCGCCGGGGCGCTCGAGCGCGTCCTCGAGCTGACGGTGCAGTACTCGGGCGAGCGCGTGCAGTTCGGCCGGCCGATCGGGCGCTTCCAGGCGGTGCAGCAGGAGATCGCGCTCCTCGCCGGCGAGGTCATGGCGGCGCGCGCGGCGGTCGACGCGGCGGTCGAGCGGCCTGACCTGCTGCGCGTGGCGAGCGCCAAGATCCGCGCCGGCGAGGCGGCGACGCGCGCCGCCGAGATCGCGCACCAGGTGCACGGCGCGCTCGGCTACACGGAGGAGCACCGGCTCCACCACTTCACGCTGCGCCTCTGGGCCTGGCGCGACGAGTTCGGATCGGAGGAGCAGTGGGCGCGCGCGCTCGGCGAGCAGGTCGCCGCCGGCGGCGGCGACGGCCTCTGGCTCCTGCTCACCACTACGGAGGAGGAACAGGAATGAGCGAGGTCAGGCTCGAGCTTGCCGGCAACGTCGCCACGATCACGCTCGCGGCGCCGGAGCGCCGCAACGCGCTGACGCCGGCGATGGCACGCGAGCTCGTCGAGGTGTGCGAGACAGTTGACGGCAACCCCGCTGTCGGCGCCGTCGTCATCTGTGGCGAGGGCAAGGGCTTCTGCTCGGGCGCGCACCGCGCCACGCTCGCCGCTGCCGCCACCGACCCGGTCGACGATGCCCGCTTCAAGGAGCTGCTCTCGGTGTACCAGGCGTTCGCGCGGGTCGGACAGCTGCAGCCGCCGACGATCGCCGCCGTGCGCGGCGCCGCGGTCGGGGCCGGCGTCAACCTGCTGCTGGCGACCGACCTACGTATCGTGGCCGACGACGCGCGGATCCTCGCCGGCTTCCTCCAGCTCGGCCTCCATCCCGGCGGCGGCCACTTCACGCTTGCCGGACGCCTCGCCGGCCGCGAGACGGTCGCTGCGCTCGGCCTCTTCGGCGAGGAGATCGACGGGCTGCGCGCGGCAGCGCTCGGCCTCGCCTGGGAGGCCCTGCCCGCCGACGCGGTCGAGCCGCGGGCGCACGAGCTGGCGCAGCGTGCAGCACAGGACCCGGAGCTGGCGCGCGCCGTCGTCCGGATGATGCGCCTCGAGCTCGGGCCACCCGCCGTGTCCTGGCCGGTCGCGCTCGAGGCCGAGACGGCCGCGCAGCTGTGGTCGCTCCGGCGCGCGCTCGCGGCGGGCCGCCTCTGACGGCCGCCAGGGCGCAGCCGGAGGTCGACGCGCAGCCGGAGGTCGACGCGCAGCCGGAGGCGCCCGCGTTCCTCGACGCGACCGCAGTCGACGCGCTGCTCGTCGGCGCGGGCGTCCCGACGGCGGCGCAGCGAACCTGCGACGGCCCGGAGGAGACCGTTTCGGCGGCCGCGGCGATCGGCTTCCCGGTGGCGCTCAAGCTTGTCGCGCCCGGGCTCGTCCACAAGAGCGATGTCGGCGGTGTGCTGCTGGACATCCGCTCGCCTGAGGACGCCCAGCGTGGCTATGCGGAGCTGGCGGCGATCGCTGGAAAGCTCGGGCTGGAGGCGTGGTCGGTGCTCGTCCAGGAGCAGGCAGGGCGCTCCGACATCGAGCTCTTCATCGGCCTCAAGCGCGACCCGACGTTCGGCCCGATCGTGCTCGTCGGCGCGGGCGGGCGCCTCGTCGAGCTCCTCGACGACCTGGCGATCCGGCGCTGCCCGGTCGACGAGGCCGGGGCACGCGCGCTGCTCGCCGAGACGACGGCCGGGCGCGCCGTCGCCGGCTATCGGGGGCGCTCGCTCGACCCCGACGGCGTCGCACAGGCGATCAGCCGGATCTCGCAGCTCCCGCTGCACGTCCCTGGACTCGAGGAGCTCGATGTCAATCCGCTCTCACTCGATCGCGTTGGGCGGTGGCGCGTGTTCGACGCCCGCGCGCTCGTGGCCGGCGCTGGGCCCGCCAGCGCTGGGCCTGTCAGCGCTGGGTCTCCCCCGACGGCGCCCCCGACGGCGCCACCCCCACGGCGAACCGTGGACGAGGGCGCGCGGCAGGTGGCGGCCATCTTCGAGGCACGCTCGATCGTCGTCGTCGGCGCCAGCGCGACCGACCCGGCGAAGCCGGGCAGCAAGGTGCTCACCTACCTCGACCGACACGGCTACGACGGCGCCGTCTACGTCGTGCACCCGACGGCAGCCGAGATCGCCGGCCGGCCGTGCTACCCCTCGATCGAGGCGCTCCCGGCCGGACCGCTCGACCTGGTGTGCCTGACGATCCCCGCTGCCGGCTGTGCCGACGCCCTCGACCGCTGCGGCAAGAGGGGCGTGAAGGCCGCCGTCGTCATGACATCGGGGTTTGGCGAGGCGGGCGCGGACGCGGCCGAGCAGGAGCTCGGACGGATCGCCGACCGCTACCGGATCGCCCTGTGCGGGCCGAACACGATCGGCGTCGTCGGCCCGTGGGAGCGCCTGTGCATCAGCTTCACCGGCGCGCTCGAGGCCGCCGAGCCGCGCGCCGGCGGCATCGCGTTCGTCACGCAGAGCGGAGCCCTCGGCGGCTCGCTGCTGAGCCAGGCGTGGGAGCGCGGCCTCGGTGTCAGCCGCTTTGCGAGCGTCGGCAACCAGACAGGGCTCGCGATCGCCGACTACCTCGCGTACCTGGCCGGCGACCCGCGCACCCGCGTCGCCTGCGTCGTGCTGGAGAGCGTCGTCAACGGGCCGGCGCTGCTCGACGCGCTCGCCCTCATGCGCCGCGCCGGGAAACCGGTCGTCGCACTCAAGACCGGGCGCAGTGCCGTGGGGCAGTCGGCGGTTCGCTCGCACACGGGCGCGCTGGCCGGCGACGCGCGCGTGTGCGACGCAGTCCTCCGGGAGGCGGGCGCCCTGTCGGTGGCGACGCTGACCGAGCTGGTCGACGCCGTGGCCGTCCTCGAGCGGCAGCCGCTGCCGCGCGGGCTGCGGGTCGGGATCGTCTCGACCTCCGGCGGCGGCTGCGCGGTCGCCGCCGACCTCTGCGCCGCGGCGCGGCTCGAGGTGCCGGCGCTCACGGACGCCGAGCGTGACGCGCTTGCACAGGCGTTGCCGTCGTTTGCGGCGACGCAGAACCCGGTGGACGTCACCGCTCAGATTCTCGTCGACCCGGAGCTGATCGGCCGCACCCTGCGAATCATGCTCGCCTCCGAGCGCGTCGACTCCTTGCTCGTCGTGCTGACGACGGTGCCTGACCCGCGGGCGCGCGAGATCGCGGCACAGATCGTGGAGTGCGCCCGGGTAAGCGGGAAGCCGGTCGCCGTCGCCTGGACGATCGCTCGGCGACTAGCCGAGGGTGGGCTCTCGCTGCTCGAGCGCGAGGGCGTGCCGCTCTTCCCGTCGATCGAGCGCGCCGTCGCTGCGCTGGCCGCGATCACGCGCTACGCGGAGGCCCGCTGAGCGCCGACCGCTTCCGACCCGGCGACCGTCGCCGCCGTCTCCTCCGTCAGGCCTGCTGCGCGCGCCAGTAGGCGGCGAACCCGCCCCACGAGGTGATGTCACGGGCGGCCTCGCCGATGACCGCGAGATCGCCGAACGCGCAGCTCACCACACGGCCGTCGGCGAGCTCGACCGGGCCCTGCGTCACGCCGGGCGGCTCGCTCGCGAGGATCTCCTCCACGCGCTCGTCGGGCAGCTCGACCAGCTCGCCCGGCACCGAGATGCCGCCCTCGGCGACCTCGACGAGCGCCGCGAAGCGGTCGTCGAGCGCGTAGAGGTGGTAACGGGGTGCGGTGCTCACCTCCTCGAGGAAGGTAAGCCCGAGGGCCGCCGGGTCGCCGCAGACCTCGCGCAGCGCGCTGCCGATGACGAGGATGAGCACCGTGCAAGTCTAGTGGATCGACCGCCGCCGCCCGCGCGAAACGGTGGACCTAGTCTCAGCACACCCCTGGCTGCAGCGCCGGCAGTGATGTACTGTCCCGCCCACGCGCGTGTCCCTGCAGACGATCATCGAGGAGCTGCTCGCCGCGACCGGTGCCAGCCGGGCGACGATCCGGCTCGACCGGCCGGGCGAGGACTTCCCGGTCGCCGCCGAGGCGCTCGCGCCGGGGATCCGCTCGATCGCCGGCGATCTCAGCTTCGGCATCCGCAGCTCCGGCACCGTCGGCCACCTGGAGCGCGAGCAGCAGATCCTCGTCCAGCCCGACATCATGGGCGTGAAGCCGGCGCCGTCGCCGGAGCTGCTCGAGCGCTACGGCACGCGCTCGCAGATGCTAGCGCCGCTCGTCCGCGACGGCCGGCTGTTCGGGATCGTCTCGGTGCACTACAACGTCGGCCCACGCGAGTGGACCGCCGACGAGGTCGCCGTGCTCGAGCGCGCCGTCGAGCGGATCCACGCCGAGCTGGGCGCAGCATGAGGGTCGAGCGCCTCGCCGAGGGCCTGGTGTGGCCGGAGGGGCCGGCCGTGCTCGACGACGGGCGCGTCGCGTTCGTCGAGACGTACCGCAGCCAGGTGTCGCTGTGGACGCCCGGCGAGGGCGTGCGCCGCCTGGCCCACACCGGTGGCGGCCCCAACGCGGTGTGCCTCGGCTCGGACGGCTGCCTCTACGTCACGCAGAATGGCGGCGTGGTCGGGGACTGGCGCGCCGACGAGGTGCTGCCCGGCCAGATCCAGCGCATCTCGCCCGACGGCACGGTCGAGACCGTCGCCACCGAGGTCGGCGGCGTGCCGCTGCGGATGCCGAACGACCTGGCCTTCGGCCCCGACGGCCGGCTCTACTTCACCGACCCCGGCCTGTGGAATCTCGAGACGCGCCCCGACCGGGGCCGCATCTGCGCGCTCGCCGCGGACGGCAGCGGCGAGGTCGTCGCCGAGCTCGAAGCCGTGTACCCCAACGGCATCGTCGTCGAGGCCGACGGCTCGCTCGTGTGGGTCGAGTCGTACACGCGGCGGGTTTGTCGCCTGCGTGCCGACGGCAGCATCCAGCAGCTGGCGGAGTTCGCCGATCCCAGGGCCATCCCCGACGGGCTGGCGGTCGCGGGCGACGGCTCGCTCTACGTGGCGGTGCTGTTTGCCGGCGGCCTGCGTATCGTCGGCTCCGACGGCAGCGACGGGGGGCGTCTCGACGTGGGCGCAGTGCCGTCCAACTGCACCTTTGCCGGCACGTCGCTGTACGTGACCGACGGCGGCAGCGAGCTGGGCACGCGCGGTAGCCTGGCGCCGGTCGGGGCGCTGCTGCGCGCCGAGCTCGACACCCCGGGGCTGCCGCTGTTTCGCGGCCGCATCGGCTAGCGGGCAACGCGGAGCGAGAAAGGGGGAACGCGGAGCGATGGAGCACTTCGACGTCATCGTGGTGGGTGCGGGCTCGGGTGGCGGCGTACTGGCGTCACGTCTGAGCGAGGACCCCGGTCGCCGCGTCCTCTTGCTCGAGGCCGGGCCCGACTTCCCGGAGGAGGCGACGAACCCGCCGCTGTTCGTCGTCAGCGGCGAGCGCAGCTGGATGCCCGCCGGCGTCCCCGAGTTCGACTGGGACTTCTACGACGAGCCCGCCCCCAACGGCCACCGCGTGCGTCTGCCGCGCGGCCGGCTCGTCGGCGGCTCCTCGATGGTCAACGGCACGGTGTCGGTGCGCGGCGCACCGTTTGACTACGACCGCTGGGCGAGCTTCGGCAATCCTGGCTGGGGCTGGGACGACCTGCTCCCCATCTTCAACAGGATCGAGAACGACCTCGACTTCGGCGACGAGCCGTATCACGGCAAGAGCGGGCCGATCACCGTCCGTCGCTATCCCTCGCGCCAGTGGTCGCCGGTGCATCACGCCTTCGTCGAGTCGTGCCTGGAGCTGGGCCTCGCCGACGCGCCCGACCTGAACGCGCCCGGGGCGAGCGTCGCCAGCGTCGGCGCCTGGCCGCACAGCCGCCTCAACGAGGTGCGCCTGGGCACCCTCGTCACCTACATCCGCGCGGCGCGCAGCCGGCCGAACTTCACCCTGCGCGCCGACACGCTCGTCGACCGCGTGCTGCTCGACGGCACCCGCGCCACCGGTGTCCGCGCGATCGGTCGCGACGGCCGCGCGGTCGAGATCGGGGCCGACCTGGTGGTGCTCTGCGGCGGCG
>JANXXF010000280.1 GCA_025350775.1 Actinomycetes bacterium | reverse complement strand
CGCGCAGTGGTTCGCCGAGCACGCCGAGGAGCTGTCGGTGACCAGCTCGCTGGATGACATCTCGCGCCTGTACGCGGCGCCCGCAGGGAGGAGCTAGCCGATGCCGATCGAGCGCGAGCGCGTCACCACGAGCGGGTTCTTCCCGCCGTGGATCCGCCACGAGCACTTCGCCCGCTACGCCTTCGCCGCCGAGGTCGCGAGCGGCAAGACGGTGGTCGACTGCGCCTGCTCCGACGGCACCTACGCCGGGGTGCTCGCCCGGCGGGCCGGCGCGGTGCACGGCTTCGACCTGTCGGCCGAGGCGATCGCCGAGGCACGCCGCGTCAACGCCGCCCCGAACGTCCACTACGAGGTCGGTGACGCGCTCGCGCTGCCGCTGCCGGACGGCTTCGCCGAGGTGTTCGTCTCGCTCGAGACGATCGAGCATCTCCCCGACGCGCCGGCGTTCCTGCGCGAGATCGTCCGGGTGCTCGACCCGCGCGGGGTGCTCGTGTGCTCGACGCCCGACCGTGACGTCTACAGCCCCGGCAACGGCGCCGACAGCACGCCCTGGAACCGCTTCCACATCCGCGAATACACGCGCGACGAGCTGCTGCGCGGCTTCTTCGCTCAAGTCACCCTCTACGGGCAGAACCCGAAGCGGCCGGCCGTCGTGAGCGCGAAGCGGGCCCTGGGCAGGCTGCTGTCGGCGCATCTGATGGTGCGCTGCAACCAGGCGTTCAAGCTGCCCCGCTTCTTGCACGACCCGCCGGCGCGCCATGCCGTCGTGCCGGCCGACCCGTCGCGGCGCTACGAGATCCTCGTGGCGGTCTGCTCGCAGCCGCTCGCCCGCTGACTGCTGGAGCGGCGGGCGCGGCGCGCGGCTCAGCCGGGGACGATGTCGACGCGGAAGCCTGCGCTCGCCGCCTCTTCACGGAAGCTCTCACCGACCGTCGTGTCGGGGATGTCCGTCAGCTCGGCGACGTAGGTCTGACACGTCGGCCGCACGACCTTCACCGCTGTGAACCCCTTCTGCTGCGCCGCGCGCATCAGCACCTCGGCGCGGGCCAGCGACGTGAAGCGGCCAAACACGGCGACGTAGCCGTGGCCTGGTGGCGGATCGGGCGTGCAGCTTTCCCGGGGCGCTGACGAAACCGCGTCGGGGATGACGGCGACACCGAGATACGCCACGCCGGCCACGACGATCGCCAGCGTGGCCGCGGCTGCCGGCACGTTGCTAAGGCTACGCAGCCGCTGCACGGGCCCCCCGGCGCTCGCCGGCGGCCTGCCAGGCGAGGTGCAGCATGAGCGGCGTGACGGCGGTCGCCGCCAGGATGATCGAGCCGACGGCGCGGGGGAGCGGCGTCTGGTCGGACGTGTCGAGCGGCAAGTTGGTGAAGGAGGCGAGGATCCAGGCAAGCCCCCCGCCCGCGAGCATCATGGCGATCAGGAGGAACGCTGCGAGGCCGCGCAACCGCACAAGAAGCAGGACGCCGACCGTGGCGACGGTAAGCGGCGCGATGATCGTCCAGCGTCCGTCGTCGAACACGAGCGTCAGCACGATGCGAATGCTCGGCCCGAACCGGTCAAGGTGCGACGCGAATCCGTGGAACAGGAGAGATGACTGGTCGTCGATACCGCGGCTCTGACTCCAGAAGCGCCAGGGCAGGTTCACCGCCCATGTAGCCAATGCGATTGCGGCCAGTGGCGGCCAGCGGCGGCGCGACTCGCGCAGCGTCACGATCGCGGCGGCGGCGACCCCGGCGACCACGAACATCAGCCCTTCCCGCTTCGTGGCTGCGCCGGCGGCGAAGAACACCCATCCTAAGACGAGGGTCGACGGCGTCCGGTCAACGAGCCAGAGGGCGAGACAGAGGAAGCCCAGCGCGAACAGATAGTCGAGCGGAAGGTCGGCCATCGGGGCAACCGCGAAGTAGCGAAAGTCGCTTCCGAGGAACGGGAGCCCGACGAACGACCAAACGACAATCCGTGGCACTCGCGGGCGCAGCAGCCCGACCGCGGCAAACACGAAGCCGCAGCCGAGGAACGCATACTGCGCGTGCAGGGTGACCGCGTCGACAGTGCCCATGAAGTGGAACGCGAGCGCGTCGAGAGCCGGTACGAGGATGGGATAGCTCGGGTTCGCGGTCGAGACGAACAGCTCCTTGTCGAGGTGCCCGAAGTGGTAGATGCCGGCGCCCTTCGGCACCCAGAACGCCCAGGCGTCCCACTCGAACAGCCCCTGCGCGAAGCCGACGCGGAGCATCGCGAGCGCGAGCAGCACGACGAGGACGGCCGGCACGACGCCGAGTGCATCGAGGCCGAGCCCTCTCGCCCCGAGGGACGGACGTGCGGCCCTGGGGAGTGGCAGCCCGCGGAGGCGCGCCACGGCCAGCCCGGCTGCGAGGATCCCGACCGACACGCCCACCGTCTCCCCCACGCCGATGCCGAGCCCGGCGACGAGCAGCTCCGTCGAGAGGAGGCCGACGAGCGCGAAGCCGGCCATGTGCGCAAGCCCGAGGGAGCGCCCGAGGGCGCCCCACGACGCGAAGCCCTTCAGCCCGGCCAGGAGGCCGACGCCCGCCGCGGCAAAGAGCGCGTTGAGCCCCGCGAGCGCGAGCAGCCCGCTCGAGTTCATGCGCGCGCCCTCATGATCGCCATGCCCGGCTCCGCGTCCCAGACGACCTCGAACCGCGCCGCGAACGCGCCCTGGTCGCAGCCGTAGCAGAGGAGCCACTCCGCCACCGGCGCCGCCACGCGCCGCCGGGGCAGGAGCTGGAACTGGGTGTAGCCGACGACCGCGTACAGGGAGACCGGCGTCGAGACCACGACCTTGTCGCCGGTCTCCACGGCGAAGGTGGCTCCGGGCGGCACGAGGTCACGAGCCGCCAGGACGAAGCCGCGCGACATGTCGGTGGCGATCGCTCCGCTCAACAGCCGCTGGGCAGAGGTCTGGCCACGGTTGGCGACCGCCCGGCCGTCGAGATCGTCATACGCGCCGCCGAACTCGACGATGAGCACCACCAGAGCGGCCGCCGTGACCAACGCGACGGCGCACCGTGCGAGACCGAGGTCGGCCAGGGTGCCGGTCGTCGGCAACAGCCGAGCCCGCGCCGCTGTCAATCCCCACCGCACAGCGAGAGTATTGCGGACCCACCCGTCGGTAGACTCGATCTCCGAATGGCGCTCTCCGGCAAGCGAATCTTCATCACGGGCGGTGCTGGCTTCATCGGCACCACGCTGACGCGACGGCTCGTCGACGCCAACGAGATCGTCGTCTTCGACAACCTCCACCGCGACGCGCTCTCGGGCAGCGACCTCGCGGCGCACCCCAACCTCACCTTCCACCAGGGTGACATCCTCGACCTCGAGACGTTGCAGCGGCTGGCGAAGGGCGCGACGCACTTTGTCCACGCCGCCGCGATCGCCGGCGTCGACACTGTCCTCAAGAGTCCCGTCCGCACGATGCGCGTGAACGTGATCGGCACGTACAACGCGCTCGAGGCGGCCCTGGCCACGCAGGACACGCTGGAGCGGGTCATCGAGTTCTCGACGAGCGAGGTGTTCGGCCAGCACGCGTTCAACGTCAACGAGAACCAGGTGACGACGATCGGCTCGGTCGGCGAGGCGCGCTGGACGTACGCGGTGTCGAAGCTCGCGGGCGAGCACATGGCGCACGCCTACCACGCCGAGCTCGGCCTGCCCGCCGTCTCGGTGCGACCGTTCAACGTGTACGGCCCCGGCCAGATGGGCGGCGGCGCCATCCGCGCGTTCATCGAGAGGGCCCTGGCGGGCGAGAACCTGACGATCGACGGCGACGGCTCGCAGATCCGCGCCTGGCTCTACGTCGAGGACATGGTCGAGGGGCTGCTGCTCGCGCTCGAGCATCCGGCCGCGGTCGGCGAGAGTTTCAATATCGGCAACGCGCGCTCCGCCGTGACCATCTTCGACCTCGCCCAGCGCATCAAGCGGCTCTCGGGCTGCCCCGGCGAGATCGTGTACCGCCCGCTCACCTACGTCGATGTCGAGCTGCGCATCCCGGACGTCAAGAAGGCGCGCGAGCTGATCGGCTTCGAGGCGAAGGTCGACCTGGACGAGGGCCTCGAGCGCACCATCGCCTGGTCGCGCGAGCACCTGCCGGCGCGATGACGATCCGTCTCGGCTGGCCTGATGTCGGCGCCGAGGAGGCGGCTGCGGTCGCCGAGGTGCTGGCGAGCGGGCAACTGACGATGGGGCCCAAGGTGGCCGAGTTCGAGGCCGAGATTGCCGCGGCCTGCGGGGTGCCGCACGCGGTGGCCGTGGCGAACGGGACGGCGGCGCTGCACCTGGCGGCGATGGCGCTGGAGCTCGGCCCCGGCGACGAGGTGATCGTCCCGGCCTACACCTTCCCGGCGACCGCCAACGCGGTCGCGCTGACCGGCGCGACGCCCGTGCTGGTGGACGTCGACCCGGTCACGATGAACGTCGACATCGACGCCGTCTACCGGGCGGTGTCGCCGCGCACGAAGGCGGTGCTGGCGGTGCACCTGTTCGGCAACCCGGTCGACTGGGACACGCTCGCATCGGCGGTGGCGCCGGAGGTGCTGCTGCTGGAGGATGCCGCCGGCGCGCTCGGCGCGAAGTGGCAGGGGATGCCGTGCGGCGGCCTCGGCGTGCTGGGCTGCCTCTCGTTCCACCCGCGCAAGACGGTGACGACGGGCGAGGGCGGCGCGGTCACGACGCACTCGGAGGAGCTGGACGCGGCGCTGCGTCGGCTGCGCCACCACGGCATCGAGGTACGCGACGGCGTCGCCGACATCCCGCGGCCCAGCACCAACTACCGGCTGAGCGACATCCAGTGCGCGATCGGCATCCCGCAGATGCGGCGACTGCCCGAGCTGCTGGCGATGCGGGCGCGGGTCGCCGCCGGCTACAGCGAGCGGCTGGCCGGCCTCGAGGCCGCGGGCAAGGTCGTCGTGCCGCGCGCCGCCGAGGGCGACGAGCACGGCTGGCAGGCCTACGTGATCCAGCTCGAGAACCGCGACGAGGCGCTCACCACGCTCCGCGCCGAGGGCATCGAGGTGCAGATCGGCACCTACGCCGTCAACCTGCTCTCGGCCTATCGCGACCAGGGCTCGCGGCCCGGAGCCGAGCTCGTGTTCCGCCGCGCGCTCGCGCTGCCGCTGCACTCGCACCTCACCGACGACGACCTGGATCAGGTTGTTGCGGGTGTGGCGCGGTTCGTCTGAGGATCGAGCTAACGGCCGTTGCGTTCCTGCTACTCTGGTCAGGTCTGACCAGACCCGACCGGAGGCGATCGGCGTGAAAAGCACCATCATCGGCATGTACGACGCCAAGACGAACTTCTCCAAGCTCGTGTCTCGCGCCGAGGCCGGCGAGGAGATCATCGTCTCGAGATCGGGGAGGCCGGTCGTCAAGCTCGTCGCCTACTCGCCTCCGGCGAAACACCGGAAGCCAGGCCGACTGAAGGGCCTCATCGAGATCAAGCCGGACTTCGACGAGCGGCCAGAGGGCTTCGCCGAGGCGTTCGGCGCGTAGCGGGCGGCATGCGGCTCCTGCTCGACACCCATGTCCTGCTCTGGTGGCTCGACGGCGACCGTCGGCTCGGTGCGGAAGCGGCCGCCCGCATCGAGCACGACGAGACGGACGTGTACGTGAGCGCCGCGACCGCCTGGGAGATCGCGGTGAAGCGGGCGGTCGGCAAGCTCGCTGCGCCGTTCGACGTGGCCGCGGAGATCGAGAACGAGGGGTTCCTCCCGCTCGGGATCACGGTCGAGCACGGTGTGGCGGCGGGAGGGCTGCCGCTCCATCACACGGATCCGTTCGATCGGATGCTCGTGGCCCAGGCACGCACCGAAGGCATGTGGCTCATCACCAGCAACTCGACGATCCGGCAGTACGACGTGCCCTGTATTGATGCCGGCGCCTGACGAGCGCCTTGCCCATTACCGTGGGTGTACCCGAGCCCGCGCTCCTGACCGCGTGGCCGCCACGGGCGCGCGCCCGGGTATAGGCTGGCGGCCCTGATGGCGCAGGAGCACGTTCAGGGGGGCGACGGCCTCGACATCTCGGTCGTCGTCACGCTCTTCAACGAGGCGGCAACGATCGAGGAGCTCCACCGCCGCGCCACCGCCGCACTCGCCCCGCTCGGTCGCTCGTACGAGCTGGTATTCGTCGACGACGGCTCGACCGACGGCAGCTTCGCCGTCCTCGAGCGCCTGCACGCGGCCGACCCGCACGTGCGCGGCGTTCGCCTCAAGCGCAACTCGGGCCAGCACTCGGCGATGCACGCGGGCCTCGCGCGCGCCCGCGGCGAGATCATCGTGACGATGGACGGCGACCTGCAGAACCCGCCGGAGG
>JANXXF010000268.1 GCA_025350775.1 Actinomycetes bacterium | reverse complement strand
CGCGTGCCTCGTAGAGCGTCACCTGGTGGCCGCGCTCCGCCGCCACGCGGGCCGCCTCCAGCCCCGCCGGCCCGCCGCCGACCACGGCGACCCGCCGTCGCTGCGCCGCCGCCACGACCGGCCCCAGCGCCGCCTCGTTCCCTGCCACGGGATTCACGACGCACGTCCCGTGCGCGCCCCGGATCACCGTGCCGATGCAGCCCTGGTTGCACGACACGCAGGGCCGTACTCGGGCCTCGTCGCCGCGACGCACCTTCACGATCCAGTCCGGCTCGGCGATCCAGGTGCGCGCCATCGCGATCACGTCGGCCTTGCCCGCGGCCAGGATCTGCTCGGCCTCCTCGGGGGTGCGGATGCGCCCGGCCACGACGATCGGCACGTCGAGCGCGGCCTTCAGCACGGCGGCCGCCTCGACGGCGTTGCCGCGCGGCACGTTCATCGGCGGGATGATCTGGTCGAGCGAGTAGTGCGAGCCGACGGTGACGCTGATCCAGTCGACGAGGCCGCGTTCCACGAGCGGGCCCATCACCTCGACCGCGTAGTCCGGCGCGTAGGCGCCCGGGTCGGTCGGGATCAGCCAGGCCGCCCCCGTGCGTACCGCGACGGCCATGTCCGGCCCGGCCGCCTCGCGCACGGCCTCCAGCACCTCGACGACGATGCGCACCCGGTTCTCCAGCGAGCCGCCGTACTCGTCGCTGCGCCGGTTTGTCACGGGCGACAGGAATGACCCGAGCAGGTAGTCGCTCGCAGTCTGCACCTCAACAGCGTCGAACCCGGCCTCGCGGCAGCGGCGGGCAGCCGAGCCGTACGCGGCGATGAGCTCGCGGATCTCGGCGCGCGTCATCGGCTTGGGAACCTCACCGAGCGTCGGCGACGGCACCGCAGACGGCGCCCAGGCGGGCACGCCCTCGCGGTAGGGGACGTTGTGGCCGGCGTGCCAGAGGATCTGGAACACCTTCGACCCCGCCTCGTGCACGGCATCGGCGAGCCGCGCGAGCCCGGGCACGACCTCGTCGCGGTACAGGGCGATATGGCGCTCGCCGTAGTGGTGGCCCGTCTTGTGCACCGGCTCCGACTGGAGTCCGACCAGCGCCGCGCCACCGCGCGCGCGAGCCGCGGCGTACTCGATGTGGGCCTCGGTGACGAGCTGGTCGGCGAGCAGCATCCCGTGCCCGCTCATCACCGCGCGATGCGGCAGCTCCAGCGGCCCGAGGCGGATGGGCGAGAAGAGATGCGGGTAGCGGGCGTTGGCGTCGGCGGTCATCGTTCGCACGAGTATTGGCCGATCGCGCGAGCCGAGTCAACCGCCGGCGGTGCGAATCCCGCTTGTTGCAGGCGCTTCAAACGCCCGGGGATGTGGTTCGCAGGCGCGACAGATCCCGCTGGCGTCTGCTCGCCCGGCCGTGTAACCTCGCTGCCGGTGCGCAACAATAAGCCGTTCGTCCATGTCGCGATGATTGCAATCGCTCTCGGCGCTCTCGCCGGGATCGTCGCCTACTTCGGAGACTGGCTCCCTGCGCCCGCGTCGCGCGAGGCCGGCCGGATCTGGTTCATCTTCTGGATCTCGACGATCGTCTCGATCGTGATCTTCGCGATCGTCATCGCGGCGATCCTCTACTCGGTCGTCAAGTTCCGCAAGCAGCCCGACGACGACACCGACGGCCCGCCGATCCACGGCCACACCCGCCTGGAGATCATCTGGACGGTTATCCCGACGATCATCGTCCTGCTGCTCTCCGTCGCGTCGGCAATCGTCCTCCACAAGGACAGCAACGCCGGCACGAACCCCCTCAAGGTCGAGGTCATCGCCCAGCAGTACGCCTGGGCGTTCAAGTACCCGAGCGGCCTCCAGACCGGCGTGCTGCGAGTGCCGCTGAAGCGTCACGTCGAGCTGCACATCACCGCGCTCGACGTGCTCCACTCGTTCTGGGTGCCCGACTTCGCGCAGAAGCAGGACGCCGTGCCCGGGCAGACGTTCCGCTTGGTGATCACCCCGACGCGCCTCGGTACCTACCCGGTCATCTGCACCGAGCTCTGCGGCCTCGGCCACTCCGTGATGCGCACTGCCGCCGTCGTGATGCCCGCCGCCGAGTTCGACACGTGGCTCGCCGACCAGGATGCAAAGCTCGCCGGCCCACCCGGCGAGGCCGGCAAGACCGTGTTCGCCAACAACGGCTGCGCGGCCTGTCATACGCTCAAGGCTGCCGGAGCGAAGGGCGCGGTCGGGCCCAGCCTCGACAAGCTGCCCGCCGCTGCTGCGGCCGCCGGCCTGCCGCTCGCCGACTACATCCGCGAGTCGATCGTCGAGCCGAACAAGGTGATCGCCAAGGGCTACCCAGCAAACGTCATGCCGGCCACCTTCGGGCAGCTTCCGAAGGCTCAGCTCGACGGGCTCGTCGTCTATCTCGCCGCATCTGTAAAGGGAGGGAGCTAGACCGTGGTCGTCGCCGACGCTCAGCACCACGACGTCCACCAGGCGCCGCAGCACCAGGGGCCGAGCGGCCTCGGCTGGCTGATGGCGCCGGGCTACCTGCGCGTTCTCTGGACCGTCCCGATGATGTTCGGCGTCGGCGTCGGCATCATGGCACTGATCCGCTGGCTCGAGGGCTGGGGGCCGATCTGGCAGGGCTCGATCGTCACGACGCTCTCCCTGATCACGATCCCACTCGGCTTCCTCGGTGGCATCGGCGCCTTCGACTTCTGGCTCCGCTACGCAATCGGCCGGCCGACCGAGGTCGACGACCATCGCAGCCACGGCGCGAAGGACTGGCGCGGCTACTTCAAGGTCAACACCGACCACAAGGTGATCGGCGTCCAGTACGTCGGCACGACGGTGGTGTTCTTCCTGATCGGCGGCCTCATGGCGATGATCTTCCGCGCCGAGCTCGCGCAGCCCGGCACGCAGCTGGTCGACACGCAGACCTTCAACGGCCTCATCTCGGTGCACGCCGCGCTGATGATCTTCCTCTTCATCGTCCCGGTGTTCGCCGGCCTCGGCAACTACGTGATCCCGCTGATGATCGGCGCGCCGGACATGGCCTTCCCGAAGCTGAACGCGCTCTCGTTCTGGCTGCTGCCGATGGGCGGCATCATGATGACCGCGAGCTTCCTCGTTCCCGGCGGCGCGTTCGCGACCGGCTGGACGAGCTACCCGCCGCTCGCCGACCATCAGCCGCTCGGTCAGGTCTTCTTCAACATGGGCGTCCAGTGGGCCGGTGCGTCCTCGATCATGACCGCGCTCAACTTCCTGGTGACGATCATCACCATGCGCGCGCCCGGCATGACGTTCTGGCGGATGCCGCTGCTCGTGTGGGCGAACTTCACCACGTCGCTGCTCGTCGTCTTCGCGACGCCGTTCATCGCCGGCGCCCAGTTCTTCGTCGCGTTCGACCGCGTGATGCACACGCACTTCTTCGATCCGGCCCACGGCGGCTACCCGATCGGGTACCAGCACATCTTCTGGTTCTACTCACACCCGGCCGTTTACATCATGATCTTGCCCGGTTTCGGGATCATCTCGGAGATCCTCTCCGTGATGTCCAGGAAACCGATCTTCGGCTACCGGCTCATGGCGATGTCCCTGATGGGCATTCTCGTCCTCGGCTTCTCGGTGTGGGCGCACCACATGTTCGTCGCCGGCATGGCCGGCTGGCTGCGCGTCCCGATTATGATCTCGACCATGCTGATCGCCGTGCCCACGGGCATCAAGGTGTTCAGCTGGCTGGCGACCATCTGGGAGGGGAAGATCCACTTCACGACCCCGATGCTCTTCGCGCTCGGCTTCCTCTCGATGTTCCTGATCGGCGGCCTCTCGGGCATCTACCTGGGCAGCGTCGCGCTCGACATCCACGCCTCCGACACGTATTTCATCGTCGCGCACATCCACTACGTGCTCTTCGGCGGCTCCGTGTTCACCATCTTCGCGGGCATCTACTACTGGTTCCCGAAGATGACGGGCCGGATGTACAACGAGCGGCTCGGCAAGCTCCACTTCTGGCTGACGTTCCTTGCCTTCAACGCGACGTTCTTCCCGATGCACTGGATCGGCCTGCACGGGATGCCCCGTCGCGTCGCCGACTACGCGCCCGAGTACGGCACCTGGAACCTGCTCATCTCGATCGCCTCGTTTGCGCTCGGTGCCTCCACGCTGGTGTTCCTCTACAACATGATCAACAGCTGGATCCGCGGGCCGAAGGCCGGCGCCAACCCGTGGAACGCGCTGACCCTGGAGTGGCTCGTCAGCTCCCCGCCGCCGCTGTTCAACTTCGACGAGATCCCGACGGTGGTCGGCCATCCGTACGAGTACGGCGTCAAGGGTGCCCGGCACGCCGTGCTCAACGGCGGCGCCGTGCACGCCCCCGACGAAGTCGCCGTCCACTGACAAGGCTGAGGAGCTGACACGATGAGCGCCCACGCCGAAGCACACAGCAACGACCATCACGGTGGCGAGCACCCGCCCGCGATCTACCTGAGCTCGCGGGTGCCCCAGACGATCCTGGGCATGCTCCTCTTCATCGGCTCCGAGATGATGCTGTTCGGCGCGTTCTTCGCGGCGCTCTTCTTCGTCCGCGTCGTCAACGAGGCGCCGCACTGGCCGCCGGCCGGCTCCCACCTGCCGATCTTCGTCGCGGGCATGAACACGATCGTCCTCGTGACGTCGAGCTTCACGATGCACTGGTCGCTCTCCAGCATCAAGAAGAACGACCGCGTCGGCATGCAGGCCGGCCTCGTGTTGACCCTGCTGATGGGCATCACCTTCGTCGTCACGCAGGCGCGGGAGTACTCACGCATCGGCTTCGCGCCGGGCGACAGCGCCTTCGCGACCACCTTCTTCGGCCTCACGGGCCTCCATGGCCTCCACGTCATCATCGGCCTGCTGCTGCTCGCGGCTGCCACCGCGCGGGCTTTTCGGGGCCACTTCAGCCCCGAGCATCACCACGGTCTCGAGATCCCCGGGATCTACTGGCACTTCGTCGACGTGATGTGGATCATCGTCTTCATCACCGTCTACATCATCTGACGACGAAGCCGCCTCCACGTAATCCGCTCCGGAGCGAGGCAGACGCCTTCGCCCTGCTCGTCTGGGTCGGCGGTATCGCGATCGTCGTCGCGCTGGCCGCTCGCTTCGCCGGGGTGTACCTGGCGGTGCCGCTGCTCGTCCTAGGCGGGCTCGCGCTGGCGAGGTTCTACTTCCGGGCAGGCGGGCCGAAACGGCGCCGCCGGCGGCGTAAGTCCTCGCGCCGCCCCGGGAATCGACCCTAGCGGGCCTGCGTGGTGAACCTGCCGCTAGTGACGCCGCGGCTGAAGCTCGTTCCGCTCGTCGCCACGGTGATCACCGCGCTCGTCGACGGGGCTGCGGAGAGCGTCGGGCTGTCGGTACCGGACGGGTGGCCCGACACCCATGACGACGGCTTCCTGCGCAGCCGGCGGTCGCAGCAGGAGGCCGATCCGAGCAGAGCCCAGTGGGTGCGCGGTGTTGTCATTCCGGCGAGCGGCCCCGTCCGTGCCCTCGCCGGGCACGCAGGCTTCCACGGGCCGCCGGGAGTGAACGGCCCCGGCACTGCCGGTGCTCTCGAGGTCGGCTACACGATTTTCGAGGCGTACCGGGGGCGCGGGTACGCGACGGAGGTCGCCGACGCGCTGATCGCCTGGGCCGGCCGCGAGCATGCCGTCCGGCACTTCTACGCATCGGTTGCACCCGATAACGCTCCGTCCCTGGCGGTGATCGCCCGGCTGGGCTTCACCCGCTGTGGGGAGCAGTGGGACGACGAGGACGGCCTGGAGCTGGTCTTCGAGCGGCTGATCGGCTGACCCGGGCGGCCCGGCGTCGGCGGCGCTACTTGCCGGCTGCGCCGGAGACGTAGTCGGCGACAGCGCCGATCTGGTCAGCGGTGAGCTTGCCCTTGAACGAGGGCATCACACCCTGGCCGTTCGTGACGCGCAGGATGACGAGATCCTTGGCGGGCTTCGCAGCGTCGAGATTCGGTCCGACCGCGCCGCTCGAGCCGGCGTCCTTGAGTGTGTGGCAGGCGCCGCACCCTGCCTGCGCGAAGACTTCCTTGCCGTCGGCCGTCGCGATCTTGCCACCGGCGCCGCCCTTGACAGGCAAGCCGGCCACGGACGCGACGTACGCCGCGACAGCGTCGCGGTCGCTGCCCTTGACGATGTCGGAAGCCATCTCGACGGTCGGAATGGGGCCGTTCAAGTGGATGTCGCGCTTCGGGTCGAACAGGTCGCGGCCGGTCGGGTACTTGATCTGCTTGTCGATGACCTGAAAGATCGTGCTCTCCTTGAAGCCCTGCTTGCGCACCTCGACGAAGGCGTCGTCGAGGTTCGGGCCGGCGTTGCCGACCGAGCCGGCGTCCGCGAGGACGTGGCAGGCAGCGCACTTGGAAGTGAACAGCTCCTTGCCGCGCGCCTTGTCGGCCTTCGGGTCGCCCAGACCACCCGTGCCGCAGCCTGCTGCGACGAGGATCGAAACCGCCGCGAGCGCGGCTGCGATGAGGGATTTGCGACGCATCATGCGGCTACGGGATAGGGCTCGTGGCGGAGGGCGGCGGCG
>JANXXF010000257.1 GCA_025350775.1 Actinomycetes bacterium | reverse complement strand
GCAGCTCCACGGCGGCGCGCAGCGTGGCCTCGCGATCGCCGAGGTTGCCGCCCAGGCCGATGTACGCGCGCACGGCGCTAGCGCCGGCGCTCGACGGCGGCCGCCGAGTAGGCGAGGCTGAAGCCCTCGATGTGTACGTTGGGCTTGCACGCGCGAACGCGCACCACGTCGGCCGAGGCGAACGCGGCGAGCAGCGCGTCGGCCACCCGCGCCGCGAGCGACTCCAGCAGCTGCAGCGGCCGCTCGTCCGAGACCCGGCGCACGACCTCCGCAACCGCCCGGTAGTCGATCGTCGAGCCGATGCGGTCGGTGGCCGGCTCCTCGGCGAGCTCCAGCTCGATGTCGTAGAGGAACGGCTGCCCGTCGCGGCGCTCATGCTCCTCGACACCGTGGAAGCCGTACACCTCGAGGCTGTGGAGCTCGACGCGGATCACGGCTCCACGCTACCCGCCGGCCAGCAGCGCGGCGACGGTCAACGCGTCGGCATGGAAGCGGACGTCGTGCACCCGGAAGAGCGTGGCGCCCTGCGCCAGGGCGAAGGCGGCCGCGCCCACCGAGGCAGCGTCCGTCCCGCGCAGCGGCGCCCCCTCGCCGAGCAGCCGGCCGAGCAGCGACTTCCGCGACAGGCCGACGAGCACCGGCCGGCCGATCGCGACAACGCTGCCCAGCCCGCGCACCAGCGCCAGGTTGTGCTCGTGTGTCTTGCCGAAGCCGATGCCGGGGTCGAGGATGACGCGCTCCTCGGGGATGCCGGCGGCCACGCAGAAGGCGAGCCGCTCCTCGAGAAAGGCGACGACCTCCGAGACGACATCGCCGTAACGGGGTGCCACCTGCATCGTCAGCGGGGTGCCCTGCATGTGCATGAGGCAGACGAGGCAGCCGGCCTCGGCCACCACCTCGACCATCGCCGGATCGGCGCGCAGCGCGGTGACGTCGTTCACGAGCTCGGCCCCGAGCGCGAGCGCCACTCGCGCCACCTCCGCCTTGCAGGTGTCGATCGAGACCGGCGCCACGCCGCCCAGCCGCTCCAGCACGGGCACCACCCGACGCAGCTCCTCAGCGAGCGTCACCGGCTCCGAGCCGGGCCGCGTCGACTCGCCACCGAGGTCGACGATCGAGGCGCCGTCGGCGACGAGCTCGCGCACCCGTGCCGCGGCTGCGTCCGGGTCGTGGAACGCTCCGCCGTCGCTGAACGAGTCGGGCGTCGCGTTGACGACGCCCATCAGCGAGGGGCGGGGGAAGCGACTGTGGGCGGCAGTCATCGGCAGCAAGTGTAAGGGCCTCGCAAACACAGGTGGACAGCCAGGGCCGAAGGTGCAACGCTCGCGGCATGCGCAGGCAAACGGTCATCCTCTCAGCCCTTCTCGGCAGCGCGGCAGTGATCGCTCTCACCGGAGCGACCTTCGCCGGCCACGGCACCCAGCGTGCGGCCCGCACGACGGCCGTGCCCTTCGAATCGCACCCGGCCGTGCAGGGCCGGCTGAGCATCGCGAAGCTGCTCACCCGGCCGCCGCGCTTCCAGGGCCCCCGCCGCGACGAGCAGACGAAGGAGTTCGAGATCGCAGCCAAGTCGCTCGGCCCCGGCGTCCGGCCGGCCGGCCGTGAAGCGTCTGGTGCTCGACGGCAGTGACGCCCTCAAGCTCGACCGCCTCGGCCGCGCCACGCCGCTCGAGGGGAAGGCGCTGCCCTCCTTCAAGGGCCTCGGCCAGGGCACCCGCGTCGGCCGCGCGACCGTTCCGCGCACCGTGCAGGCAACTGCCGCAGCCCGCGCCGACACCGACTTCACCTTCTTCCGCAACCAGTCGATCACGATCACCGACACGAGCTCGGGCAAGAACGAGCCGTCGGTCGGGAACGACCGTGACGTCATCTTCTACACCGGCAACAAGTATGCGGCCATCTCGATCGACAACGGCATCAGCTTTCGCTACGTCGATCCCTTCCTGCTCGACGACGCGGACGGCAGCGGCAGCGTCGCGTCGAGCGAGCAGACCGACGGCGGCTTCTGCTGCGACCAGCTCGTCAACGCCTCGGACGAGGACGGCAACGAGCTCGTCGTCTGGCTCCTGCAGTACTACGCGGACGACGCCGACAGCACGATCCGCCTCGCCACCTATGGCGGCAAGAGCGACCTCGCGACGCCGGAGGACACGAATCGCTGCTGCATCTACGACTTCAAGGCTGCCGACTTCGGCTACAGCGGCATGGTCTGGATGGACTTCTCGACCATGCAGAACTCGGACGAGTGGCTGTACGGGACGATCAACGTCTACTCGCTCCCCGCCGATGACACTGCCAAACTCCAGGGCTCCGCGGTGTGGCGGATCAAGCTCGACGACATGACGGACGGGAACTGCACGCTCGAGAGCGGCTTCCAGTCCCTCAAGACCGGCGACTACGGCGACGGGCTCGTCCAGGGCGCAGGCAGCACGATGTACTGGGGCACGCACGCCGGCAATGCCAACAGCGAGCTCCGGATCTACACCGCCACCGACTCCTCCACCTCGGTCGACGTGACCGACAAGGACATCACGAACTACCACACCGGCACCACTGCAAGCTGCCCGACCCCCGATGGCAATAACCCGTGCAAGAACATGGGCGGCCGGATCGTCACCGGCTGGACGGGCAACGGCAAGGTCGGCTGGTTCTGGAACGTGGCGCAGGGCGACGGCTACTCCTTCCCCCACGTCCAGGGCGCGATCTTCCGCACGTCCGACCTCAAGCTGCAGGAGGAGCCGATCATCTACAACGACTCCTACGCCTGGGGCTGGCCGGCGATGGGCGTCAACAACCGCGGTGACGTCGCAGGGACGATGTACCGGATCGGCGGCGGTGAGTACCCGCGGGCACGCGCGTTCATCGTCGACGACGTCGACCCGAGCTGGAGCTCGCTGACGATGCACGGCATCGCCTCCTCCACCGACACGGTCGACGAGGACGTCTACGGCGACTACGGCACGACCGTGCGCTTCGACGGCTGCAGCAACACGTGGCAGGCCGGCGTGTTCACCCACGTCAGCAACGACTACTTCTCCAGCTCGCAGCCGCGCTACGTCTGGTTCGGCCGTGAACGCGACGGCTGCGCCGACCTCGTCGTCGAGAAGCTCGCCCACCTCTTCGACAGCACCAACGGGATCGTCTGGATCGGCGACACGACGCGCAACGTCGGGTCGGGCTCAGCGGCTGTGACGAAGACCCGCTACTACCTGAGCACCGATACCGAGCAGAGCGATGGCGACATCCTGCTCGCGGAGGCCCACGACACGCCGTCGATCGCAGCCAGCGACAGCGACGCGCTGCTCGTGAAGGCGCTGATGCCGACAGACACGAGGGCCGGCACGTACAACCTGATCGCCTGCGCCGACCAGCCCGACACCGTGACCGAGGTGACGAACACGAATAACTGCACCGTCGACGGCACCCCTCTCACCGTCAAGGCGAAGATCGGCAGGACGACCCCGGTGATCACCACCGTCAAGCCCGGCACGGCCACGCGGATCCGGCCGACCCGCACCGTCACCCTGCCGACGACGACGCGAGCGGCGGTCACCCCGCCGACGCGCACGGTGATCCGGCCCGCGACGACCAACGTTACGCGGCAGCCTCCGGGCGGACGGCAGCCTCCGGGCGGACGGCCGCTCCCGGGCGGACGGCCCGGCGCAGCCAAGCCGACGCAGGGCTAGGACGGTGGGTGCGCCACGCCGGCGGCTCCGGCTTACACGGGGCCGGTTCCCGGCGCGGCGCGCCGCCGCCGTGGTGACGTTGCTGGGCGCCGCGGCCGCTGCCGGTATCGCCGGGTCAGGCGCCGCAGCCGCAGGGGCTGACGCGCCTTCCTTCACCCCTCGCGCCGCACCCCGGTCGGCGCCCAGGCTGCCAGCCAAGCCGACAGCCAAGCCGACAGCCAAGCCGGCGCCGACCGCGAAGCGCCCCGAGACCCAGGGCCCTCAACCCGCCCCACGCGTGCCCGTCACCCCGGGCGTCCCGCCAGCTGGCCGGCCGTCCACACCCGACTCCGCACCGCGGAAGTCCTGAGTCGCCGCGTCCCCGCTCGCCGGGTCGCCGCGTCCCGGCGCTACGTGCCGGTCGGCTCGGGCGGCGGCGGCGCTGCCAGCGTACCCGGAAGCGGGAACGGCCGGGGGGCCGGCTTCGGCGGGCTGAGGCGCTTACGCTCCTCGCCACCGGAGGGCGCAGCGGGCGGCTCGGGCTCGATGAAGATGGTGTCCTCGGACTCGCCGGCGAGCAGCCGCTCGAACTGCTCCTTGTCGATCGTCTCGCGCTCGATGAGCACGGCGGAGACGCGATGCAGCTCGTCCATGTGCTCGCGCAGGACGCGCAGGGCGGTCTCGTGGGCCTCCTCGATGACGCGCCGGATCTCGCTGTCGATCTCGCGCGCGATCTCCTCGGAGTAGTCGGGCTGCGCGCCCATCTCGCGACCGAGGAACGGCATGTCTTGGTTGCGGCCAAGCACACGCGGGCCGAGCTTCTCGCTCATGCCGAAGCGCATGATCATCTGCTTCGCCGTCGAGGTGACCTTCTCGAGGTCGTTCGAGGCGCCGGTCGTGATCTCGTGGAAGACGAGCTCCTCCGCCGCGCGACCGCCGAGGGTCATCGCGAGCTGGTCCATCAGGGAGCCCTTGGTCGTGAGGTAGCGATCCTCGCGCGGCAGGGAGATCGTGTAGCCGAGCGCCTGGCCGCGGCTGATGATCGAGATCTTGTGCACTTCGTCGGTGTGCTCGAGGTAGAAGCCGACGAGCGCGTGGCCCATCTCGTGATACGCCGTGATCCGCCGCTCCTGCTCGGTGAGCAGGCGGGTCTTCTTCTCGGGGCCGGCGATCACGCGCATGATCCCCTCCTCCAGCTCCGACTGCTCGATGACCTTCTTGCCGCGGCGCGCGGCGAGCAGCGCAGCCTCGTTGACGAGGTTCGCGAGGTCGGCGCCGGTGAAGCCCGGGGTGCCGGCAGCGAGCACGTCAAGGTCGATCTCGGGGATGAGCGGCTTGCCCTTGGTGTGCACCTCGAGGATCTTGCGGCGGCCGTTGCGGTCGGGCCGGTCGACCACGATCTGCCGGTCGAAGCGGCCCGGCCGCAGCAGCGCCGGGTCGAGGATGTCGGGGCGGTTGGTGGCGGCGATCAGGATGACGTTGTCCTTCATCTCGAAGCCGTCCATCTCGACGAGCAGCTGGTTGAGCGTCTGCTCGCGCTCGTCGTGGCCGCCACCCATGCCGGCGCCGCGATGACGGCCGACGGCGTCGATCTCGTCGATGAAGATGATGCAGGGGCTGGCCTGCTTGGCCTGCTCGAACAGGTCACGGACGCGCGAGGCGCCGACGCCGACGAACATCTCGACGAAGTCCGAGCCGGAGATCGAGAAGAACGGCACGCCCGCCTCGCCGGCGACCGCGCGTGCCAGCAGCGTCTTACCCGTGCCGGGAGGCCCGTACAGCAGCACGCCCTTCGGGATGCGCGCGCCGAGCGCCTGAAACTTCTTCGGGTTCTCGAGGAACTCCTTGATCTCCTGCAGCTCCTCGACGGCCTCGTCCACGCCGGCGACGTCCTTGAACGTCGTCTTGGGCGAGTCGGGCGCCATGCGCTTCGCGCGACTCTTGCCGAAGCTCATCACCTTCGAGCCGCCGCCCTGCATCTGGTTCATCAGGAACAGCCAGAAGCCGATGAGAATCACGAACGGCAGCAGCGAGCTGAGGATCGACCACCAGGCCGACGAGCCGATGCCCTTCGAGTCGAACTTCACTCCCTGCTTCTCGAGCAGGCTCTGGAAGGCGATCTGCGACTGGTCGCTCGGATAGTTGACCTTGACCTTCTGGCCCGAGGAGAGCGTCGCCTCGATCTGGCGCTTGCTCGGCGTGAAGTAGATCTGCTTGAACGACTCCGGCGACTGCTTGACGCTCGTGATCATCTCCGAAAGTGTCGTCTTGGCGGCACTCTTGGAATGCGGAATCAGCGTCTGGCTGGCGAGATAGACCAGCAAGACGATGACGATCAGCGGGAATAGCGCGCTTCGGAAGAAACGGTTCACGTGGCCTCTGCCTGGGAGGGTAGCAGCGTCACCCCGCGCCGAGCCGTGCGGCCCGGCGCGCGCTCAGCCTGGATCCACTGTTTTTCGTGATCGCGGGGCGCTCGTCCGGGCTGTCAGGACGCGCTGGGGCCGTACGGGGCGGGCCGGTGGCCCGATCCGGAGGCTCCAGCGCGGAGCGCACGGGCCGGGTGCAGGCCCCACCGCCGGAGGCGGGGGCCGAAACCCCGCCGGGGAGCGGCCTGGCAGTCTGGACGAGCCGCAACGCCCGCGAACAACGGTGGATCCAGGCTCAGGCGTCGCTACCGCCCGCCTCGCCGGCGAGCACGCCGAGATACGGCAGATTCCGGTAGCGCTCGCCGTAGTCGAGGCCGTAGCCGATGACAAAGCGATCGGGGATCTCGAAGCCGACGTAGCGGACGGGCACCTCCATCTGGCGGCGGCTCGGCTTCGTGAGCAGCGCGCAGATCTCGAGCGAGGCGGGGCGGCGAGCCTCGAGCGTGCGCGCGAGGTACGACAGCGTCAGCCCGGAGTCGATGATGTCTTCGACGATCAGGACGTCGCGGCCGGCGATGCTCGCGTCGAGGTCCTTGAGGATACGGACGACACCCGAAGTGTCGGTAGCCGCTCCGTAGCTGGAGATGGCCATGAAGTCGAGCTCGAGTGGCAGGTCGATCGCGCGCATCAGGTCGGCCAGGAAGAAGATGGCGCCCTTGAGGACGCAGACCAGCAGCAGGTCGCGGCCGGCGTAGTCGCGCGAGACCTCGGCGCCGAGCTCGCGGATGCGCGCGGCGAGCACATCGGCGCCGAGCAGCTCCTCGCTGACGCCGTCGTCGACACGGGCGGCGGGCTGCGACGCCGCTCCCGGAGCGCCGTCCACGGTCATGCCGGCACCTCCACGGCGCGCACGCCGTCCGCCGTGACGAGCCCGGGCACGGCGACGACCTCGTCGCCTCGCACCACGAGCGGCCACGCCTCGCGCTCCGAGCGCGGCACCTTCGCATCCACGAACACGTCCTGCACTTTCTTGCTCCTTCCGGCGAGCCGGTCGCCTGCACGCCAGCCACGCACGTGGAGCCCCGGCAGGTCGGATTCGATTACCCACCGGCCCCAGCGCACGAGGCCATCGAGCGGGACGGGAGCCCGCTCGAGCCAGATGCGATCGTACTCTCTCGCGGCGACGAGCCCCGACCCCAGGTCGACGCGCGCCGAGCCGACTGGCCGGGCCAGCAGCTCGGCGACGGCGCGCTCGATCGGCGCAGACAGCGTGGCGGCCCCGCCGGCGAGAGCCAGCAGGTTGGCCTCGGCGCCCGGGTGGAGCCGGCGCAGCAGCGGCAGAAGCTCGGAACGGATGAGCCCGCGCTTCGTGCCGGGATTGCTGGAGTCGGCCCGGACCGGCAGCCCGACGGCGTGGCAGTACGCCTCCGTCTCCTCTCGCCAGAGCGGCAACAGCGGCCGCACGACGCCGTCCTCGCGAAAGGGCCGGATCCCTTTGCTCACGCCCGACGAGACGAGCCGGTAGAGCACGGTCTCGACCTGGTCGGAAGCGGTGTGTCCGGTGGCGCGCAGGCCGAAGCGGACGGTGAGGCCGTAGCGCAGGTCACGCAGGGCGGCCTCCGTCGGCTGGACCGGCACGGGCGCGTCGACGACCTCGGCGCCGAGCAGGCCGCGGCAGTGGCTCGCGTCGGCCTCCGACTCGGCGCCGCGCAGGTGGTGGTTGACGTGCACCGCGCCGACGCGGTAGCCGAGGGCGCCTAGCGCGTGCCAGAGGCAGGTCGAGTCGGCCCCGCCCGAGACCAGCGCGACGACGGGTGCTCCCGGCTCGAGCAGGGCATGCGCGGCGATCTGGGCGGCGATGCGCGCGCGCAGGGCTGCCGGGTCGACGGCCGGGGCGGGCACGGGCAGGCTCATCGGCGATACGCCGAGTCGGCCGGGCGGCGCCCGACGAGCCAGGAGGCAAGCTCGCGCGCCGCCCAGGGGCCGATCAGGACGAGCAGCGCGAGCAGGAGGAGGCGACGCAACACGGGTCTCAGAAGATGAGGGAGCGGTACGTGCTGGTGCGGCGCATGCCGACCGACTCGTAGACGCGGATGGCAGGGGCGTTCTCGGGCCGGACGAACAGGCACACCCGGGGCGTCGTCACCAGCAGCAGCCGGATCAGGTCGCGCAGGGCACGGTGGGCGTTCCCCCGGCCGCGCGCAGGCGGGTCGCTCCACACCTGCTGCAGCTGGACGGCGCTGGGCGTCCAGGCCGACGCCTCCGCCTTGAAGAGGATCGTCGAGCCGTCCCGCCAGATCCACGAGCGCCGCTCCTCGATCTGGGCCCGCGTCCGCCACACGAAGCCCTCACGGTCACGCGCGAGCGGGTCGATGCCCAGCTCCTCGTAGTGGGCCGCCGCGCAGGCCGGGACGAGCACGTCGAGATCGTCGGCGGTCGCCGGTCGCAGGCCCGTGTCACCCGCGGGCGGCGGCTCGTCGATGAGATACACCGGCTGCCCCGTGCGATCGGTGCGCAGCGGGGGAACCCGGCGACGCACCGCCTCCCACAGCTCGCCGACCGCTCTCTCCTCACCGATCATCATCCGCGCGCGCCTGCGCGCCACAGCATCGGCGAAGGCCGCGCAGCCCTCCCCCGACGGCACGACGTTCGCACCGACGTGGCAGAGCGCCGTGAGGCTGCCCGCCCGCTGCACCGCGGTGAACCGCCCGAGGCCGCGCCGGGCGACATCCTCGAGGAACACACGCTCAACCGGATCCGCCGCGCAGAACTCGAGGATCTGCTGCAGGCTGGGCTCGATGGTGCGGCGCGACAGGCGTCCGGGGATCACAACTCAACGATACGGAACGGGCGGCTCCGCTGACGCCTTCCGTAGGATGCGCACCATGCCGATTCATCTCCGAGCCAGTCCTGGGGACTACGCCGAGGCCGTTCTCGTGCCGGGCGACCCCGTCCGCGCCAAGTACATCGCCGACACCTTCTTCGACACCGCCCGCCAGGTGAACGGCGAGCGCGGCCTGCTGGGCTTCACGGGCAGCTTCCAGGGCGTCCCCGTCTCGGTGCAGGCGACAGGCATGGGCTGCCCGTCGGCCGCCATCGTCGTCGAGGAGCTCATCCAGCTGGGCGCGAAGCGCCTCATCCGCGTCGGCACCTGCGGCGGCCTGCAGCCCGACATGGCGCTCGGCGACCTGATCATCGCGCTCACCGCGATCCCGGCCGACGCGACCGCCTTGCACATCGTCGGCGAGCCGCACTGCCCCACCGCCGACTGGGACCTGATCCACGGCGCCGTGCACGCTGCCAAGGAGCTCGGCAAGCCGGTGCGCGTCGGGCCGATCGTCTCGAGCGACGTCTTCTACAACGCCGACAGCGGCCAGTACCAGCGCTGGTCGGACCGCGGCGTGCTCGCCGTCGAGATGGAGGCCGCCGTCCTGTTCACGATCGCGGCGCTGCGCAAGATCAAGGCCGGGTGCCTGCTCACGGTCAGCGACGTTGTCGTCGAGGGTGAGTTCATCCGCATCAGCGACGCCGAGATGAAGCGGGCCGTCGACCAGATGACCGAGCTCGCGCTCGAAACCGTCACCCAGACGAGCGGGCACGGCCACGGCCGCCACTAGCGTCACCGCAGGGCCCTGGGCGGGCGCCAGCCCGAAGACGGTCTTCCTCGTCAACCCGGCGTCCGACAACGGGGCGACCGGCCGGCGCTGGCCCGAGATCGCCCACCGCGCGGCGGCCGTCGGCCTGGTGGGCGACACCCTGTTCTCGCAGAACCCGGGGCATCTCAGCCAGCTCGCCGCCGAGGCAGCCCAGCGCGGCGCTGGCCGGATCGTGGTCGTCGGCGGCGACGGCACCGTCAACGAGGCGGTCAACGGCCTCGTCGGCCGCGACAGCGTCGAGCTGGCCGTGCTGCCGCGCGGTACCGGCACCGACTTCGTCCGCTCGTTCGGCATTCCGACCGACGTCGAGCAGGCCGCCCGCATCGTGGTCGAGGGGCGCACCCGCACCATCGACGCCGGCAAGATCACCTATCGCTCGTGGTCGGGGGCCGACGCGGTCGCCTACTTCGCCAACATCGCCAGCGCCGGCATGAGCGGCGCGGTCGCGAAGCGCACGAACGAGACGACCAAGGTGCTGGGCGGCAAGGCGTCGTACCTGCTCGCCACGCTCGCGGTGTTCGCCAGCTGGCGCAACACCGAGCTGCGCGTCACGGTGGACGACGCGATCCGCAGCGGGCGCATGTACGACGCGATCGTCGCCAACTGCCGTTACTTCGGCGGCGGCATGAAGATCTGCCCGGCTGCCGAGCCCGACGACGGGCTCTTCGACGTGCTCCTGATCGGTGACATCACAAAGGCCGACCTGCTCGCCAACATGCCGAAGATCTACCGCGGCACGCACCTACCCCACCCGCGCGCCGAGCTGCTGCGCG
>JANXXF010000253.1 GCA_025350775.1 Actinomycetes bacterium | reverse complement strand
CGTCCACCACCGAGACGACGATCGTCGCGAAGACCGACCTCGGCTTCGAGGTCACCGTCGAGGACACGGGCGAGAACCAGGAGGTGCAGGTCAAAGTGACCCTGACGATCCTCCAGTCGCCGCGGTCGATCGTGAAGAAGGCCATCATCGACCAGATCAACCCGGGCGAGCAGAAGACCGTGATCTTCAACAACCTCGGCCCCGTGCAGTTCGCCAAGAAGACATCGGTCAAGGTCGACGTCACGCCCGTGCCCGGCGAGAAGTCGACGACGAACAACTCGGCCGAGTACCCGGTCATCTTCTCGCTCGGCTAGCCAGCCGATGCCCGTGTTCGCCTTCGTCTCCTCGTCCGTGGCTGGCTGGCTCGCCGTCGGTGCTGCTGCTGCCGCGGGCAGCGCCGTAGTCACGGCCGCCTGGTTCGCCAGCCGGATCCGCAGCATCCGCGCCGGCCAGCGGGTGCTGCTCGGCGGCGACAAGGGCGACCTCGTCGACTTCGCCGTCTCGCTGCAGGCGCGCATCGACGACCTCCACCGCGCCGTCGACGAGGTGGCCGCCGGGCTCTCGCGCGTCGACCGCCGGGTTGACGGGACGCTCGCCAACGTCGCCGTCGTTCGCTACGACGCCTACGAGGACACGGGCGGCCATCAGTCCGCCTCGGTGGCCCTGCTCGACGGCATGCGCTCCGGCATGGTGCTCACGGCCATCCAGGGCCGCGACTACGCCCGCATCTACGTGAAGCAGCTCGAGCGCGGCCGCTCCTCGATTGCCCTCTCCCCCGAGGAGTTGGAAGCGGTCGAGCGGGCCATGACGCCGTAGCCTGCCCACCTTCGCCGTCGCCGTCCGTGCCGTTACACTCGCACGACGTGGACCATGTGCTCGTCCTCAACGCGAGCTTCGAGCCGCTCAACGTGTGCTCTGTTCGGCGCGCGCACGTCCTGCTGCACAAACGCAAGGCCGAGCTGCTGGAAGCGCTCGAACGGCCGCTGCGCTCCGCCTCCGGCGCCCATCCCTGGCCGCTCGTGATCCGGCTGATCGACTACGTCCGGGTGCCGCGCTCGACGTCGCGCAAGATCTCCCGCCGGGCGCTGTTCGCGCGCGACGGCTGGCGCTGCGTCTACTGCGGTACCGCCGCCGGGCGGATGACCCTCGATCACGTCGTGCCGCGCAGCAAGGGTGGCGAGTCGGTGTGGGACAACGTCGTCACCGCCTGCGCACCGTGCAACCTGCGCAAGGGCGACCGGCCACTCGAGCAGACCGGGATGCTGCTGCCGTCGCCGCCGCGCCCGCCCCAGCCCGTCCTCTTCATCCGGCTCGCGTCGCCGTCGGTGCCGCAGAGCTGGAAGCCGTACCTCGGGGAGGGCGCTCTGGGCGCCGCCTCCGCTTCCGCCGCGTAGCCCGGCGGCGTAGGCTGCGCAGGTCCCTGCTCACCCTCTGAAGGAGCGTCAGGCATGCACCTCGTCGACCAGGACGTCCCCGGCCCGAAGCGCGACTACGTCGGCTACGGCCCTGACGGCCCGAAGGTGGTCTGGCCCAACGACGCGAAGCTCGTGGTGAACATCGTCGTCAACTACGAGGAGGGCTCGGAGTACTCGGTGCCTGCGGGTGACGCGCGCAACGAGGGGCTCGCCGAGATCCCGTACTCGATGCCGCCGGAGTACCGCGACCTCGCCGTCGAGTCGATGTACGAGTACGGCAGCCGTGCCGGCATCCACCGGATCAACAGGCTGTTCGACGAGTACGGGGTGCCGACGACGTACTTTGCGGCCGCCGTCGCGGTCGAACGCAACCCGACGGTCGCGGCGTACCTGCGCGGCTCGCACCACGAGGTGTGCAGCCATGGCTGGCGCTGGACGGAGCAGTGGTTGATGTCGCGCGAGGAGGAGGCGGAGAAGATCCGCTGGACGATCGCGTCGTTTGAGCGGACTGTCGGGGCGCGGCCTGTCGGCTGGTACTGCCGCTATGGCCCCAGTGTCAACACCCGGGAGCTCGTGGTCGAGGAGGGCGGCTTCCTCTACGACTCGGACGCCTACAACGATGACCTGCCGTACTTCACCGAGGTGCAGGGCAAGCGGCACCTCGTAATTCCCTACTCGCTCGCCACCAACGATGTGCGCTACTCGCTGGCGCAGGGCTTTGGTGGGCCGGGCGACTTCTTCGACATGTGCGCGCGGTCAATGGACGAGCTGCTGCGCGAGGGCCGCGCCGGCCACCCCAAGATGATGTCGATCGGCCTGCATCCGCGGCTCGTCGGTCAGCCGGGCCGCGTGTCGGCGCTGCGCCAGTTCATCGAGCAGGCGCTCGCCCATGGCGACGTCCTGTTCACCACGCGCAAGCACATCGGCGAGTGGTGGCTCGCGCATCACGAAGAGTTCGCAGGGTAGGTAGCGGCCGTGCCCGCAGGGTTGCGTGACCGGGCCGCGATCGTCGGCAGCTCGATCGACGAGATCGACGGTCTCGTCCGCTAGATGTTCTTCGAGGAGCGGGAGGAGGGCGTCCGCGTCACCAACTTCCGCGTTCCCGTGGACGGCGGCAGGTAGCGGGCAGCCGGTGGCGGCTCCGCTCGCGCTACGCTCTCGCCCGTGGACGGTCTGGGGCCCTCCCCGCTCGAATGGTTCGTCGAGGTGCGTGGCGCCATCGACTGGCGCAGCGCCGACGTCGGCGACAGCAGCTTCGTGCTCTACGACGTCAACGAGCTGAGCGAGGCGCAGATCGGCTACGCGGTCGGCATCGAAGACGACGACCTGACGGGCGACGCGCCGGGGCAGTGGCGGCCGCTGTGGCTGGTCGTGGGCGAGGAGGAGTACGGCCTGAACGCCCTGCTGGTCGATCTCGGCGATCCGTGGTTGCCGGTGCTGGGCGCCGAGGAGGAGCTGCTGGCGCGGGCGCTGGCGTGGACACCGGCGTCGGGTCATGCTGCGTGGCGAGCCTGGCTCGACGCCTGACGGGGCGCGCCGGGGAGGAAGACGGGCCAACAGGGGCGGCAGGGGCGCCGCTGTCGCGAGCAGCGCCCCTGCCGGGGAGGCTACGACGTCGGCCGGGAGGGGGAGGAGGCCGACGACGTGTGCTCGGCGAGTTAGGCCGAGCCCTGGGCCGGCACCGCGGGATCGCTCCCCGCGGGCCGGTGATCCCTAGGCGTGTGCGGGTGCAGCTGGTGCGAGCCCAGATGGGAGTGGCTGTCGGTGCCGTAGCCACCGGGCACCGGGATGTAAAACTCGGGGTAGCCCCACATGCCGTGCTCGTGCACGTCCAGGCCTTGCACCTCGACCTCGGGCGCGACGCGGATGCCCCAGATCCTGTTGAGCGTCCACAGGCACCCGTACGAGGCGGCGAAGGTGAAGCCGCCGACTGCGAGCAGGCCGAGCGCCTGCTGGCCGAGCTGGTGGAACGAGCCGGTGTAGACGAGCCCGCCCTTGCCGGTGGCGAGCGTGGCAGCCAGCGACGGCACGGTGAACAGGCCGCAGGCGAGGGTGCCCCAGATGCCCGACATGCCGTGCACCGCGACCGCGCCAATCGGGTCGTCGATGCCGAGCTTCTCGACCCAGATGACGCCGAACACGGCGATCACGCCGGAGCCCGCACCGATCACGATCGCTGCCCAGGGCGCGACGAAGCCGGAGGCGGCGGTGATCGCCACGAGCGCGCCCAGCGCACCGTTCAGCATCATCGAGATGTCCGGCTTGCCGAGCTTGAGCCAGGCGACGCCGGCACCGACGACGGCGCCGGTCGCGGCGGCGATGTTCGTGGTCATGGCGACGTAGGCGAAGAAGCCGAACCGGTCGCCGGAGTGCACCGACAGCGTCGAGCCGGCGTTGAAGCCGAACCAGCAGAACCAGAGGATGAGCGTGCCGAGCACGGCGTACGGGACGTTGTGGCCCGGGATCGCGTTGGCACGGCCGTCCTTGCCGAACTTGCCGATGCGCGGGCCTAGGATCAGCGCGCCGGCGAGAGCTGCCAGCGCCCCCTGATAGTGGACGACCGTCGAGCCGGCGAAGTCCTGCATGCCGCGGCCGAACAGCCAGCCTGCCGGGCTCCACACCCAGTGCGACACGACCGAGTACAGCACCGTGAAGAAGACGCCGAACACGATGTAGACCCAGAGCTTGACGCGCTCGGCCATGGCGCCCCACACGATCGCCAGCGAGACGCCGGCGAAGACGACCTCGAAGAGGTAGCCCGCCGCGCCGGGGATCTCGGCGAACCAGTCGAATGGCGCCTTGCCGACCGCCGTCATCGCCTCCACCGAGGGGAAGAAGCCCTCGGTGCCGAGGAAGCCGTTGCCGTGGCCGAAGGCCAGCCCGTAGCCGATCGCCCAGTAGACGATCGAGCAGAGCCCGAAGATGAGGACGTTCTTGCCGGCGATGTGGCCGGCGTTCTTCATGCGGGTGAGGCCGGCCTCGAGCAACGCGAAGCCCGCCTGCATGAACATCACGAGAATCGCCGCGATGACCACCCAGACGGTGCTCACCGCGATCAGCAGGTCGCTGGTCTTTGGCATCAGTCGCTCCCCTCGGCCTCGACGGCTTCGAGGCAGGTTCCGGTCCTGTGGTGCATGACGTGGTCGAGCGGCGTCAGCCAGCTGATGCCGTCGCCCGACTCGTTGCCGCTGACGGCGGCGTCCACGATCGTCGCCTGCACGCGTGCGGCCAGCTCGTCCTGGACGACGAAGATCAGGAGGGCCTTGGGCAGGAAGCGCGACTCGAAGACGCGCCCGCGGTACTCGTGGGTGATGCCGCGCTGCCGGCCGTGGCCGACAGCCTCGATCACCGTCACGCCGATGTGCCCGGTGGTCTCCTCGACCGCGTCGATCACCGTCTCGATGCGCTCGCGGACGACGATGGCTTCGATCTTGATCACTGCCCCTCCTCGTTGGACCAAAAAAAATCGCCCCGGGCCCCCACTGGGGGTCCGAGGCGCCATTGCCTCCCGCATCGCCGTTCGCCGACAACGCCGCGCCAAGATAGCGGTCCAATCCGGCGGGCATGTCGAGCAGGGCGCGTCGAGCGGGGTGTGTCGGCCCGGGCACGCCGGCAGCGGCGGTCAGCGCGCGGGGCGAGCGCACCGCCCACGTCGAGCTGCTCCGGCCCGGCACCGACCACGGCCGCTGCCCGGTAGAGATCGCGATTGGCCCGCAGCTCGCCCAGCCCGTCGGCGGACCTGCGCGATGTTGTACAGTAGTGTCGATTTGTGAGGCAACGGGGCCTCGGATGCCTCCGCGGGCATCCGAGGCCTTTTCTTTTTTGGCGCGGTGACACAGGAGGCGCAGATGGCGCAGGTCAAGAGCAAGGATCGGGCGACGAGCTCGAAGGCGGCGAGGGCGAAGGTGCTCGCGCAGGTAAAAGCGGAGAAGATCGAGTCGATCCTCCTCTGGTTCACCGACATCGAAGGCCACCTCAAGAGCTTCGCGATCACCCCCAGTGAGCTCGCGGACGCGCTCGACGACGGCATGGGCTTCGACGGCTCGTCCGTCACAGGCTTCAACGCGATCGAGGAATCGGACATGGTCGCGATCCCCGATCCGACGACGTTCCGGCTGATGCCCTGGCGGGCCGGCGAGACGAAGGTCGGCCGGATGATCTGTGACGTCGTCACGCCCGACGGCAAGCCGTACGACGGCGATCCGCGCTTCGTGCTGCGGCGCGCGCTCGAGCGGATGCAGTCAATGGGCTTCGACACGTTCAACATCGGCCCGGAGCTCGAGTACTTCCTGTTCAAGGACAACAAGGGCACCGAGACGCTCGACGAGGGCGGCTACTTCGCGATGACCACGCTCGATGCCGCGACGGAGCTGCGCAACGAGACGATCAAGGCGCTCGAGGGCATGGGCGTCGCGATCGAGTACTCGCATCACGAGGTCGCGCCGTCCCAGCACGAGATCGACATGCGCTACGCGCCGGCCCTCGAGATGGCCGATCGCACGATCACCTATCGGCTGATCGTCAAGGAGATCGCCGCGAAGAACGGCGTCTACGCGACGTTCATGCCGAAGCCGATCTTCGGCGAGAACGGCTCGGGCATGCACGTCCACATGTCGCTGTTCAAGGACGGTCGCAACTCGTTCTTCGACGCCAAGGACAAGTACAACCTGTCCCCGGTGGGCAAGGCGTTCATCGCCGGCCAGCTCAAGCACGCCCGCGAGATGTCGTCCGTGTTCGCGCAGTGGGTCAACTCGTACAAGCGGCTCGTGCCCGGCTACGAGGCCCCGGTCTACGTCGCCTGGTCGCGGCGCAACCGCTCCGCGCTCGTGCGCATCCCGCTGTACAAGCCCGGTGCCGAGCAGGCAACGCGCGCCGAGATCCGCTGCCCGGATCCGTCGTGCAACCCGTACCTGACGTTCGCGACCCTGCTGCACGCCGGGCTCGAGGGCATCGAGAAGGGGTACAAGCTCGAGGATCCGATGGAGACGAACCTCTACCACCTGACGGAGACGGAGCGGAAGAAGCTCGGCATCATCGAGCTGCCCGGGTCGCTGGGCGAGGCGATCGAGGAGACGGCGAAGTCGGCGCTCGTGAAGAAGGCGCTGGGCCAGCACGTGTTCGATCACTACATCGCGCTGAAGCGGGCCGAGTGGAACGACTATCGGCTGCAGGTCACGCAGTGGGAGCTCGACCGCTACCTGAAGGTGCTGTAGGCGCCGTCGGGCGCCGTCAGCTGGGGTTGGGAGCGGGGCTGCCGGGAGGCGGCCCCGCTCCTCGCCGGAGCACAGGTGCGTATGAGCCTGGATCCAGCGGTTTCGCGCAGGCGGACACGCCACGGTCGCGATCGCGCCGTGGACGGCCGCCCAGGATCTAGAGGAAGCTGCGGATCTGCTCGCTGCCGACGCGCAAGCCGATGACGCCTGCCACTGCGTCGACCGCCCGGATGGCCTCGGCGGGCACGAGCCTGCGCCGTTTGCCCAGCAGGCGTCCGGAGCGCACCGACAGCGCATCGGGGTGATCAGGCCGGGAGCCGTACATGGTGCACTCGACCCGGCCGAGCGGGCGTCCCGCCGCATCGGCGACGAGGAAGCCGCGCGTGCGGGAGAGATCGACGGCGAGACTGCTCACGCCGCTCCGTTCGCCACGGGTGGGCCGGCTCCTGCCGCGGTGGAGCGCGACCTCGCTCAGCCGGGCTTGGCCGACATCAGGAATGCGATCACGAGCACCGCCGCGACGATGGCCGGCGCGATCGAGCCGGCGCCCCGCAACGTGCTCGCCGAGGGCGGCTTGCCGAGCGCGGTGGCGGCGAGGCCGCGGCGCATGAAGGCGTGCAGCACGAGGGCGCCGACGAGGACGACGACGTAGGTCAGGCCGGTGCCGACCGCGAGCCAGTCACCGGCAGCGTCCTCCTGCGCCTTCAGTCCCTCGCCGAAGGCGATCGAGGCGATGGTGGCCGGGATCGTCACGAACAGGTTGAGACGATATGCGAGCCGCAACAGCAGCTCCGAGCGGGGAACCTCGCCGGGGCGGCGCGCCGTTGCGACGAGCAGAATCGTCACCGTGGCGGCGGCGCCCAGCAGCAGCATCGCTGCGAGGACGTGGAAGAAGAGCAGCGTGTCGGAGCGCATCGGTCAGGCCCCCGGCTTCCAGACCATGAGGACGAGGATCGCCACGATGGCGACCCCGCTCGCCCAGTTGAGCACGAGCGGCACCGGTGCGGCGACCTTCGCCTTCAGCTCGGCGCTCGGCAGGTCGCCCTCGCCGGCGAGCCGCTCCGCGAGATAGCGGGCATGGCGCAGCGGTCGGCCGCCCGCTCCGCCCAGCACGACGCTGACGATCCACAGGGCGAGCGAGGCGGACAGCCAGCCGGCGCCCAGCTTCAGGCCCAGGTGCGACGCCAGGCCCATCCCGAAGCCGATCGTGCCGAGCGAGCCGACGCCGGCGAACACGACGCCGGCGCGGATCAGCCCGAGCAGCGTCGCCACCTCGCTCGGCCGGTCGTGGCGCATCGCCGCGAAGTAGAGCACCGCCGCCGCGACGCCCCCGGCCAGCATGAGGAATGCGGAGAGCACGTGGAGGGCGAGCAGCCACTGGAAAGTCGTCACGCTGGCGAGGATACCCGCACGTCTGCGCGTACCATCGCGGCATGCCACTCTCCGTCGCCGCCGCCCAGGAACTGTTCCCGCGCGTGCCCGGGTATCTCGACACGGCTACAGTTGGGCTGCCGCCGCGCGCGACCGTGGCGGCGCTGCGCGCCGGCGTCGACGACTGGGCAGCCGGGCGTGGCCGTCCACGCGACTTCGACGAGGCGGTCGCCGCCTCACGCTCGTCGTTTGCCGCACTCGTCGGCGCCTCGCCGGCCGATGTCGCGATCGGCGCCAACGTCTCGTCGTTTGTCGGGCTCGTCGCGGCCGCGCTGCCGGAGGGCGCGGAGGTCGTGGCCGTCGAGGGCGACTTCACGTCGCTGCTCTTCCCCTTGCTGGCGCAGTCGGGGCGTGGCGTGACCGTCCGGCTCGTCCCGCTCGAGCGCGTGCCCGAGGCGGTGGGCGCGCGGACGGCCCTCGTCGCCGTGAGCGCCGTGCAGTCGGCGGACGGCCGTGTCGCCGACCTCGACGCCATCGCCGCCGCGGCGCGGGCCGCCGGCGCGCGCACGCTCGTCGACGCGACGCAGGCCGCGGGCTGGCTGCCGCTCGCCGCCGATCGCTTCGACTACCTCGTCGCGGGCGCCTACAAGTGGCTGCTCTCGCCGCGCGGCAGCGCGTTCTTCGCCGTGCGCCCGGAGGCGCTGGACGGCATCGTCCCGCATGCTGCCGGCTGGTACGCCGGCGAGTATCCCTGGGAGTCGATCTACGGCGCGCCACTGCGGCTAGCGCCCGACGCACGCCGCCTCGATGTCTCGCCGGCGTGGCTGTGCTGGGTGGGGGCCGCGCCCTCGCTGGCGCTCCTGGAGGAGGTTGGCATCGAGGCAATTCACGCGCACGACGTGGCGCTGGCCGACCGCTTCCTGGCCGGCCTCGGCCTCGCCCCGACGGGATCGGCGATCGTCTCGATCGAGCAGGCCGACGCCGGCGAGCGGCTGGCCGCGGCAGGCATCGCGGCCTCGGCGCGCGCCGGTCGCACCCGGCTCGCGTTCCACCTGACATCGACCGACGACGACGTCGAACTCGCACTCCGCGCTCTCGGCGCCCGCCCGTAGCAGCGGCCGCCGGGGCGGGCTGCGGCCGCGGCCCGGGCGGCCGCCCCACGGTCGCTACGATCGGGTGATGGACGCCAGCGCCCGCCATCTTCGCGTCCTCACCGAGACGATCGAGGCCGTCAACTCGACGCTCGACCTGGAGGAGGTGCTCGCCCTCGTCGCCAGCAAGGTCTCGGAGGCGCTCGGCGCCGACGCCTGCTTCGTCTATCTCTACGACCAGCGCAGCGACGAGCTGATCCTGCGCGCGACCCACGGCACCAGCGTCGAGGAGATGACACGCCGGCCGCGCCTGCGTCCCGGCGAGGGCATCACCGGCACCGCGGCACTCCAGCGCGAGCCGATCATGCTGCCCGCCCAGGCGCACCTCGATCCCCGCTTCAAGGGCTTCGCCAACCTTCCCGAGGACGAGTACGAGTCGATCCTCGCGGTGCCGGTGCTCGCGCGCGACAAGCTCGCCGGCGCTCTCAACGTCCGCACGCGGCGCGCACGTACGTTCAGCCAGGAGGAGATGGAGCTGCTGGTGGCGATCGCGGCGCAGGTCGCGCACTCCATCGAGCACGCGCGGCTCTACGCCGAGGCGCAGCGCCGCGTGGGTGAGCTGGAGGCGCTCGCGCGCATCTCGGAGGCGGTGTCGGAGTCGCTGTACCTCGAGGAGTCGCTGGTGGAGATCGTGAAGACGACGATCGACGCTGTGAAGGCGAGCGGCGCCTCGATCGTGCTCGAGGACGGCAAGGCGTCGTGGCCGCAGGGCGTGGAGGCGGCGCACGAGGCGCGGCTGCCGTTACGTTGGAAGGGCCGTCGGCTGGGTGAGCTCGTCTGCCACCGCGAGACGCCGTTCACCGACGAGGAGCAGGCTCTGCTCGCCTCGATCGCGCATCACGCAGCCGTCGCGGTCGAGCACGGTCGGGCCGTGATGCTCGGCGTGCTCGCCCAGGAAGTCCACCACCGCGTGAAGAACAACCTGCAGACCGTGGCGTCGCTGCTGCGCATCCAGTCGCGCGCGACCGACGTCGA
>JANXXF010000227.1 GCA_025350775.1 Actinomycetes bacterium | reverse complement strand
GACGACCTGCCCTACTGGACGAAAAGCCACCACGGCAAGCCGCACCTGGTCGTCCCCTACGGCCTCGTCGTCAACGACGCGCGCTACATCGTCGGCACCGGGTACGGCAGCCCCGAGCACTTTTTCGAGACCGCCAAAGCGCATCTCGACCGCCTGCGCAACGACGGCGACGACGTGTCGCGGATGATGTCGGTCGGCCTGCACCCGCGCGTCACCGGGAATCCCGCGCGCGCCGACGCGCTCGCGCGCTTCATCGAGTACGGGCAGTCCCTCGGAGACGTCTGGTTCGCGCGCCGCATCGACATCGCCACCACGTTTATCGAGCAGGAGCCCGCCGCGAAGTGGAGCTGAGGGGTTAGCTCACGCGGCCGGCAGCGTGATGACTGCCCGCCGGTGCGTGCCCTCGCCGATCAGCGTCTTGCCGCAGCGGCACTCGACGGCGAAGGTCAGCTTACGCCCGTGTGTCTCGAGCAGGGTGCCGGTCGCGACGACGGCCTGGCCGAACTGGGCGGGCGCCATGTGGAAGACGTGCACCTCGAACCCGACCGACGTCTGACCTGCGGGCAGCGCCGCCCGGATCGCCTCGTGACAGGCGAGCTCCATCAGCGAGATCATCGAGGGCGTGGAGAGGACGCCGGGGCCGGGCAGGTGGGCGGGCGTCATCGTCGCGTCAACGACCCGTTCGAGGCTGGCCGTGGCGCCTGGCTGGGGAGGAGTGGGGCTGTCAGGGCTTGTCATGTCGAAGTGGAGAGTAATCTGCTGTGACAGCGTCAGCACCTACGCTTCCGGGGTGCATGCGATCTGCTCTCTCTGCGCGACGCCGGTGATCCTTGGCCCTCATGTGTACCGCTGCGGCTGCGGCGGGCCGGTCGACCTCGTCGAGCCGGCGCTTTCGGGCCCGCCCGACCCGGAGCTGCAGGGCGTCTGGCGGTACCGCTCGTGGCTGCCGGTGCGCGCGCCTGTGTCGCTGGGCGAGCCGACGACGCCGCTCGCAGCGCTCGACTGGGGCGACCTCGACGTTGTCGCCAAGCTCGAGGGCGCGCTGCCGACAGGCTCGTTCAAGGACCGCGGCGCCGCCGTCATGGTGGCCGGGCTGCACCAGCAAGGCTCGGCGGGCGGGGTCGTCGACTCGTCGGGAAACGCCGGGGCATCGATCGCCGCCTACTGCGCCCGCGCCGGCCTCACCTGCGAGGTGATGGCGCCCGTGCACGCCTCGCCGGGCAAGCTCACGCAGATCGCCGCCTACGGCGCTTGCCTGGTCGCGGTCGATGGCCCCCGCTCGGCCTCCACCGAGGCGGCGCTCGCCCGCGCGGCCGAGGGCCTCTCGTACATGTCCCACATGTGGCACCCGCTCTTCCTGGCGGGCACCGAGACGTTCGCGTTCGAGCTCGCCGAGCAGCTCGACGGCCGGATGCCGGACTGGGTCGTCATCCCCAGCGCGGCCGGCACGCTGCTGCTGGGCGCACACCGTGGCTTCGTGCGCCTGGCGGCGGCGGGCCGCATCGACCGCGTGCCCCGCCTGCTCGCCGTCCAGTCGGAGGCCGCGACACCGGTCGCCACCGCCTGGGCGGAAGGCGCCGCTGAGCCGGCAATCGTCGAGACGCGCCAGGGGCCGGCCGAGGGGCTGCTGACGGCTCGGCCGCCGCGCGGCCGCCAGGTGCTCGCGGCGGTGCGTGCGAGCGGGGGCGCGGTCGTCGCAGTCCCCGACGGCGAGCTGTGGGCCGGCCACCGCCGGGCCGCCCGCCAGGGCGTCTACTGCGAGCCGACCTCAGCGGTCGCGCTGGGAGCGCTCACCGTCGCGCGGGCCAGCGGGCTGCTCGCCGCGGGTGAGCGCGTCGTCTGCGCTCTCACCGGCACCGGCCTCAAGTCCACCGACGCGATCGGGGCCGCGCTTAGAACTCATTTCAGAATGAGCGCCGCCCACGACTCGCTCGGATCGTCCTTCGGCCCATAGTCCGGCCGCTGCGCGTCCGAACTGTGGGCCTGCGGCGACCTGAAGCCCGCTCCATGAGCGGCCTCCAGGGCTTCGCGGGTGCGCTGCCCGACTCTTGTCCAGGCGGCCAGCCTGGCCTG
>JANXXF010000226.1 GCA_025350775.1 Actinomycetes bacterium | reverse complement strand
CGACGACATCGCCGACGGCGACGACCCGCCCGCCGAGAAGCGCCGCCAGCTCGAGGAGCTGCGCGCCGCGCTGCACGCACCGCCTTCGGCCGAAAGCGCGATGTGGGTCGCCCTCGGCGACGCCCGCGCCCGCTATGGCATCCCGACCGAGGCACTCGCCGCGCTCTGCGACGGTGGCCTCCAGGACCTGGAGCAGCAGCGCTATGCCGACATCGGCGAGCTCGTCGGCTACTGCCGCAAGGTCGCCGGCGCCGTCGGCGTCGCCTGCATCCCCGTCTACGGCGCCGACGAGCCGGCGCTGGCCGAGACGCTCGGCATCGCGCTGCAGCTGATCAACATCATGCGCGACGTCGCCGAGGACTGGTCGCTCGGCCGCGTGTACCTGCCGCAGGACGAGCTGGCGGCGTTCGGCGTCAGCGAGGACGATCTCGCCGCGGGGCGGGCCACGCCGGCGTTCCGCGCGCTGATGGCCTTTCAGGGGGAGCGAGCGCGGGCCTATCTCGCCGAGGGGCTGGAGCTGCTGCCGCACCTCGACCGGCGCTCGCGCGCGTGCGTCTCGACCTTCGCCGGGCTGTACGAGGCCGTGCTCGAGCGGATCGAGGGGGCCGGCTACGACGTGTTCGGCACGCGGCCACGTGTGCCGACGCCCCAGAAGCTGCGCATCGTCGCCCGGGGGTTCGTGCCGCTGTGAGGGCCGTCGTCGTCGGGGGCGGGCTCGCGGGCGCGAGCGCGGCGCTCGAGCTGGTCAGGCAAGGGCACACGGTGACGTTGCTCGAGGCGCGGCCGACGCTGGGCGGCGCCGTGCAGACGCTGCCGGAGCGCGACGGCGACCCGCCGCCGCCGCCCGACAACGGGCAGCACGTCGCGCTCGGCTGCTGCGCCGCCTACCTCTCGTTCGCCGAGGAGATCGGCCAGTCGGCGGCACTCCAGCGGCGGCCACTGTGGCTGCCCGTCTACGACGAGGCCGGCCGCATGTCGGCGATCGGCGCCGGCCCGCTCGCGCTGCTGCGCTACCGCCACATCACCTTGCGCGAGCGCATCCAGGTGGCCCGCGCCTCGCTCGCAATCGGCAAGCTCGACCCCGCCGCCCACGACGACGAGAGCTTCGGCGCCGTCCTCCGCCGGCTCGGCACCTCGTCGCGCGTGATCGACCGCTTCTGGGACGTCTTCGTGCGCCCTGCCCTCAACCTCCCCTCCGACGAGGCCAGCGCGGCGCTCGGCATCTTCACCGTCAAGACGGCCCTGCTGGGCCCGCGCGGCGCCAGCGACCTCGTCCTGCCCGTGCAGCCGCTCGGCGCCATCCACCACACGGCGACGCAGCAGGCGCTCGCCGCGCGCGGAGTCACGGTGCGCCTCGGCGCCCGCGTCGCCGAGCTGGCCGCTGGCGGCGCCGCCGCCGCCGACGCCGCCGTCCTCGACTCGGGCGAGCGCGTCGAGGGCGAGCTCTTCGTCGTCGCGCTGCCGCCCGCCGAGGGCGCGCGCCTGCTCGGCGAGCCCGACCCGGGCCTCGAGGATTCGCCCATCGTCAGCGTCCACCTCCAGTTCGACCGCGAGCTGCTCGGCCCGCCGCTCGCCGCGCTCCTCGGCAGCCAGGCCCAGTGGGTGTTCGACCGCGGCCGCATCACCGGGCACCCGCCCGCGCGAGGCCAGTACCTCACCGTCGTCGCGAGCGGCGTCCCCGAGCTGCTCGACGTGCGCGGGCGCAACGTCGTCGACCTGATCGCCGGCGAGCTCACGGCGCGGCTTGGCCCGGCGGAGCTGCTCTGGTCACGGGTCAGCCGCGAGCCGCGGGCCACGTTCGCGTGCCGCCCGGGCTCGGCGGCACGGCGGCTCGGCCCGGCGACGGGACGCCCGAACGTCGCTCGCGCCGGCTCCTGGACGGCCACCGGCTGGCCGGCCACGATGGAGAGCGCAATCATCAGCGGGCGCGTTGCGGCAAGCTATCTCGCGTGACGATATCTCGCGTGACGACGACCGACCCCGACCAGCTGGCCCGGATCGACACGGCCATCGCGGCCGGCGTCCACCGCCTGCTCGAGCTCCAGCAGGAGGGCGGCTGGTGGGTCGGCGAGCTCGAGTCCAACGTGACGATGACGGCCCAGCATCTCTTCTGGCACCACTTTCTCGGCCTGCGCACGCCCGACCTCGACCGCCGCATCGCCAACGAGCTGCTCTCGCGGCTGCGCGACGACGGCACCTGGGCGATCTGGTTCGAGGGACCCGCCGACCTCTCGACCACCATCGAGGCCTACGTCGCGCTGCGCATCGTCGGCGTCGACCCGGGCGACCGCACGCGTGAGGCGATCAACGCCATGGGCGGAATCCCGAAGGCGCGCGTCTTCACGAAGTGCTTCCTCGCGCTATTCGACCAGTGGCCGTGGCAGCGGATCCCGCCGGTTCCTGTCGAGCTCGTGCTGCTGCCGGCGAGCGCACCGTTCTCGATCTACAACCTCGCCTGCTGGGCGCGGCAGACGGTCGTGCCGCTCGCCGGCGTGATGGCCCTGCGGCCGCTGCGCCGCATCGACGTCGACCTCACCGACATCGGTGCGCGTCCTGGCCAGTCGAAGCCGGCGAAGGCGCCCGGCCCGGTACGCCGCAGGGCGCTCGTCGCGGCCGAGAAGTGGATCCGCGACCGCCAGGAGGCCGACGGCGGCTGGGGTGGCATCCAGCCGCCCTGGGTGTGGAGCCTGCTCTTCCTGGCCTGCCGCGGCCACGGGCTCGAAGACCCGCAGTTCGCCAGGGCGGTCGAAGGCTGGTGCGGCTTCCTCGTCGAGGACGGCGACCGCCTGCGCCCCGAAGCCTGCCAGTCGCCGGTGTGGGACACGGCGCTCGCGCTGCTCGGGCTGCGCGCCTGCGGCGTCCCTGCCGACCACCCGCAGGTGCGCCGCGCCGCCGACTGGCTGCTCGCCGAGGAGGTCACGGTCAAGGGCGACTGGTCGGTGCGCCGCCCCGAGCTCGCCCCCGGCGGCTGGGCCTTCGAGTTCCAGAACGACTCCTACCCGGACGTCGACGACACCGCTGTGATCGCGCTCGCCCTGCGCGACCTCGGCGTGGGTGAGGCCGCCGTGCAGCGCGGGCTCGACTGGGTCGTCGGCATGCAGTCGGCCAACGGCGGCTGGGGCGCGTTCGACGCCGACAACACGAGCGAGTGGCTCTACAAAGTTCCCTTCTTCGACTTCGGCGCCGTCATCGACCCGCCCAGCGTCGACGTCTCGGCGCACGCGCTCGAGGTGCTGGCGGGGCTGCCGGAGCACCAGGCCGCCGTCGACCGTGGCCTCGCCTACGTTCTCGCCGAGCAGGAGGACGACGGCTCGTGGTTCGGCCGCTGGGGCGTCAACCATCTGTACGGCACCGGCGCCGCGCTGCCCGCGCTCGAGGCCTGCGGCGTCCCGCACGACCATCCGGCGGTACGCCGCGCGGTCGCGTGGCTCGACTCGGTGCAGCATGGCAGCGGTGGCTTCGGCGAAGATATCCTCTCCTACAAAGACCGCTCCTGGAGAGGGCGTGGCACACCTACCCCTAGCCAGACGGCCTGGGCTCTTCTAGGCTACGTTGCCGCAGGGGAGGAACAGAGCGACGCAGCGCGCCGTGCCGCCGACTTCCTGATCACCTCGCAGCGCCTCGACGGCGACTGGGACGAAGAGCAGTTCACCGGCACAGGCTTCCCGCTCGACTTCATGATCCGCTATCACCTCTATCGTTTGCACTTCCCCTTGCTCGCACTCGGCCGACTTCGAGAAAGGCTCGCCAGATGAAGTTCCCCCTCCGCTCGACCGTTCAGATCGGCAAGTACGTCGCCCAGCAGCAGCGCAAGGGCGAGCGCTACCCGCTCGTGCTGATGCTCGAGCCGACGCTGGCCTGCAACATCGCGTGCATCGGCTGCGGGAAGATCCGCGAGTACGAGTCGAACAAGGCGAAGCTGACGGTCGAGGAGACAATCGACTCCGCCGTGCAGTGCCCCGCCCCCGTGGTATCGATCTGCGGCGGCGAGCCGCTCGTCTTCAAGGGGATCGAAGAGGTCGTGGCCGCGATGCTCGAGATGCCCAAGAACATCCAGCTCTGCACCAACGCGCTGCGCCTCGAGCAGTTCCTCGACGTGTTCCAGCCTGATCCGCGCCTCACCTTCGTCGTCCACCTCGACGGCATGCGCGAGATCCACGACTACGTGTGCGACTACCCCGGCCTCTGGGACATCGCCGTCGACGCCATCAAGAAGGCGCGCGCGAAGGGCTTCCGCGTCTCCACCAACACCACGATCTTCAAGGAGACGGAGGTGAGCGACGTCATCGAGATGATGCGCTACCTCACCGACGACATCGGCATCGACGGCATGCTGGTCGCGCCCGGCTACCAGTACTCGCAGATCGACCCCGAGCTGACCATGACGCGCGACGAGCACGAGGTGAAGTTCCGCGCGATCCGTGCCGAGGTCAAGAAGAAGGGCTACCGCTGGCTCGCCACCCCGATCTACCAGGACTTCCTCACGGGCGAGCGCAAGCTGCCATGTGCGCCGTGGGGATCGATCACGCGTAACCCCTACGGCTGGAAGGGACCGTGCTACCTGCTCACCGACGGCATCTTCCCGACGTACGAGGCGCTGCTCGAGGGCATCGAGTGGGAGAACTACGGTCCCGGCAACGACCACCGCTGCGAGCACTGCGGCATCCACTCCGGCTTCGAGCCGGCCGCCGCGTTCGCATCGGTGTCGAGCGTGCGGGAGTCTGCGCGGAGCATGGCGTGGACGCTGACAGGCTAGAGCTCACGCTCGCCTGCGCCACCTCGGCGGAGTTGAAGGCCGGCCGCCACAGCGGCGCAGCGGTCGCGCTCGTCGGCCTGGGCGCCGCGAACGGCCTGCCGGCAGGCCCGCTCGTCTCGTTCGGGCTGGGCGGCGGCATCGCCGAGGGCCTCGCCTGCGGTGACGTGGTCGACGCCGACTGCGTCGTCGACGCGGCCGGCACCGTGCTCTGGCAGGGCCGCCCCGTCGGCGTGCCGGGCGCCCGCGTCGGCACCGTGCTCGCCGTCGACCGCGTGATCGACGCGCCGGCAGAGCGCCACCGGCTGCACACCGCCACCGGCGCGATCGTCGTCGACATGGAGTCCGGCGCCATCGCGCGCTCCGGCCGCCTCGTCGGCTGCGTGCGCGTCGTCTCCGACACGGCGGAGCGGCCGCTCAACGGCCTTGACGGCGCCGTGCGCGAGAGTGGCCGGCTCGACCCCGTCGGGATTGCCCGCGCGTTTCTCCGTTCGCCGGCCGGCTTCGTCCGGGCCGCCGGTGACGGTCGCCGGGCTCTGCGTGTCCTCGAGCGGACGGCGGAGGCGATTCGGTGAGCAGCGCATCCCCCAAGGGCTACCACGTGGCGACACGCGAGAAGCTCGACTCCCCGACCGGCATCGAGACCGGTCGCGGCAAGGTATTGATCGCGGCGCCGCGCTCGTTCTGCGCCGGCGTCGACCGCGCGATCGAGGTCGTTGAGCGCCTGCTCCAGCAACACGGCGCGCCGGTCTACGTGCGCCATCAGATCGTCCACAACGAGCACGTCGTCCGGCGGCTCGAGGGGCTCGGCGCCGTCTTCGTCGAGTCCGAGGACGAGATCCCGCCGGGCCAGATCTGCGTGCTCTCGGCGCACGGGGTCGCGCCCGCGGTCAAGGCGAGCTGCGAGCAGCGTGGCCTGCGGGTCATCGATGCCACCTGTCCGCTCGTCTCGAAGGTGCACGCCGAGGCGCGGCGCTACGCCGACTCCGGCCACCTCGTCGCGCTGATCGGCCACGCCGACCATGTCGAGGTGATCGGCACCCGCGGCGTCCGCCCGGACTCGATCGTCGTGGTCGAGTCGCCCGAGGCGGCGCGCAAGCTCGAGACCGGCGGCCGGCCGATCGCCGTGGTCAGCCAGACGACGCTGTCGCTCGACGACGTCGCTGCCACCGTCGACGCGCTAGCCGACCAGTTCGGCACTCTGACGCGCCCACATGCCGACGACATCTGCTACGCCACTCAGAATCGCCAGGACGCCGTCAAAGAACTCGCGAAGGAGGCTACTCTCATTCTCGTCATCGGGTCGCCCACCAGCTCGAACGCGCAGCGCCTCGTCGAGGTCGCACGTCGCTTCGGGGCCGAGTCGATGCTCATCGACGGCGAAAGCCCCATCGATCCGCAGCTCGTTTCCGCACACACCGTAATCGGCCTCACCGCAGGCGCTTCCACTCCCGAGGAGCTCGTGCAGTCCGTTCTCGAGCAGCTTGCCGGCATGGGCCACGACGACCTGGAGGAGGTGACCGTGGCGAGGGAAGACGTTCACTTCCGGCTACCGCGGGAGGTCGCATGACAAGCATCGAGATCTCACACTCGGAGACCATCGCGGCTGCCCTGCCGACCCTGCTCGTGCGTGACATCACGGACGGCGTCGCCAGCGAGCTCGCCCGCGGCACCGTCGACAGCGGCATCGCGTTCCTCACCGGCGAGCCCGGCACGCTGATCCGCGTGCAGGAGCGCGAGGCTGGCTTCTTCTGCGACGTCGAGGAGCTGCTCGCGCGCTTCGTGCCGCAGGACTCAGCCGACCGGCTCAAACATCTGCTGTTCCTGCTCGGCCCGGGCACGGAGCAGATCCCGTTCAGCAACCGGAAGCTCTGCCTGGGCCAGTGGCAGCGAGTGATGCTGTTCGATCTCGAAGGGCAGAGCCGCGGCGACTGGACGCTCTCCGTCGTCGGCTGATTCAGCAGGGGGAAGCCCTCTCCGGTCGTCGCGTAGCCTGCGGGGAGTCCGCGGGCCTCGTGTCGTTCGTGGAGGAGGAGTGGAGATGGTGGCAGCGTTCCGACGAGTCGTCCCGCCCGTCGTTCGGCGGTCGCGGCATGCCCTGGTGGTCGCTGCAATCGGCCCGGTGACGGCGCTTGGCGGCCTGCTCTGGGCGTTCATCCAGCCCTGGCGCATCACGTTGCTCCATCCGCACGGCAAGGGTGTCTGGTACCTCATTGTCGAGGCGCCGCTGCTCGTGATCGCCCTCGGCGTCCTTTTCACGGCGTTCGTCGCGCGGCCGCTGCTACACGACCTCGAGGAGCTGGGGGGCTGATGCAGCCGCCACCCGAGGTCGTCCACTGGCTGTTCGCGCTCGGCTTCCTCATGCTCGGGCTCTGCCTCGTGTGCGAGGTTGCCGTCGGGCCGGAGGTGTGGCGGAAGCATGGCTGGCGGCCCTACCTGTGGCCCACCTTCCTGTTCGTGATGGGCCTCTTCATGTGGGCCGTGATGGTGTTCTTCACGAACTCGACCGTTCATCTGATCGCGCACGGCCTCTGGGCCCAGGGGATGATGATCGGGGGCGTCTGCCTGCTCGGCCTGGCCCGCGGCAAGCTGCGCAGCCCGCTCTGGATGCTCAGCGTGGGGCTCGCGCTGCTGGTCGGGGGTGGCGCGACGCTGGTGCACGAGTCGCAGGGCTGGCTCTTCAACCGCTCGTCGTTTCTGCACCACGTCGAAGGCTGGAGCGCGATCGGCGCCTCCGTCTTCCCGATCGGCCTCAGCCTCCGGCCGCGGTCCCGCGTGTTCTCGCTCGGGCTCGCGGCGCTGTTCTTCGCGCTCGCGATCCTGCTGCTCTGCCATCGCGACGCCGCGCCGATCTTCGGCCACATGTCGCCCGACGCCCGCCCGCCGGTAGCGCGGTGAGCCGGCTCTGGCTGCTTGCGGCGGCAGCGGCGGCTGTCGCGCTCGCGATCCCCGCGGCCGCCGTCGCCCACGCCGTCCTCGACGGCTCGAACCCATCGCCGGGCCAGCGCCTCGATGCCGCGCCGCGGCAGATCGAGCTGCGCTTCAGTGGGCCGCTGAAGGTGCTCCCCGACTCGATCCAGGTGCTCAGCACGACGGGGCAGCGGTTCTCCGGGGCGCCGCGCTTCGGCCGCGACAGCCGGACGCTCGTCGCCGACCTGCTCGACCTGCCGAAGGGCGGCTACACGGTTCGCTGGCGCACGCTCTCGGCGCTCGACGGTCACGTCGTCTCCGGCGTGTTCACCTTCGGGGTGCGCTACCCGGCGCCGCCCGCAACCGCAGCGTACGGCACCACCGGCCCCGGCACGACCGAGCAGCTCGTGCGCTGGGGCTACTTCCTGGCGATCGCGCTGCTCGCCGGCGGCCTCGCCTTCCGCGTCGTGCTGCTGCGCGGGCTCGAGCTGCCGCCACGGCTGCGGCGGGCGCTGCTGATCTCGACCGCGGCCGGCGTCGTCGCGGGCATCGAGATCGGCATCGTCGGCTTCCTGCTGCGGGCCGTCAACGTGCTCCAGGTGCCGTTCGCCGAGTTCCTCTACGGCGATCTCTCACCGCTCGCCAACGGCACGCGCTTCGGCCAGGCGTTCATCGCGCTGACGCTCGGCTTCGTCCTCGTCGCAGCCCTCATCACCTTCGCCTGGCTGAGCGACCGGACGTGGCCGCTGGCGGTCGCGCTCCCGTTCACGCTGGCGCTCTGCACCGGGCTCGCCCTCTCCGGGCACTCATCCAGCGGTGGGCAGGCGTGGGCCAGCGAGCTGGCCGACTGGGTGCACTTCTCGGCTGCCGCGGTCTGGGTCGGCGGGCTTGCGACGATGGCGATCTGCCTCTGGGGCACCGCTCCGGAGCTACGGCGGGTCGTGTTCCTGCGTTTCTCCCGGCTGGCCGTGGCGCTGGTCGGGCTCGTTGTCGCCGCCGGGGTCTACCTCACCATCCGCCGACTCACCGCGGTCGCCGACCTCTGGGAGACCACCTACGGCAACGTGCTGATCATCAAGCTCGTCCTCGTCGCTGTAGCGCTAGCCTGGGGCGGCTTCCATCAGCTCGTCGCCCGGCCCGTCGTCGAGGGCGAGGGCCGTGACGGCTTCGTCGGTAGGCTCCGGCGTAGCCTGCTCGGCGAGAGCGCGGTGCTCGCCTCCGTCCTTGTCCTCGCCGCGATCCTCGTCAACTCGGAGCCGCCCGTGCCCAAGCAGAGTCCCGCTCACGCCTTGTCGGCCCCTGCCCTGGTGCGCCCGTGAGCGTCTGGGCGATCTCTGGCGGCGCCGGCTTTCTCGGCCTCCATCTGGCGCGCCGGCTGCTCGCCGACGGCCATACCGTCCGCTCGCTCGACACGGCGCCGCTCGACGACGCCGAGCTCGAGAGCTCCGTCGAGGAGCTGCGCGGCGACATCCGTGACTCGGACGCGGTGGCGCGGCTCGTCGCGGGCGCCGACGTCGTCGTCCATGCCGCCGCCGCCCTGCCGATCCAGGCCAAGCGCGAGACGATCTTCACCGTCAATGTCGGCGGCACCGAGAACGTCGTCACGGCGGCGCGCGCCGCCGGTTGCGGCCGCGTCGTCCTCATCTCGTCGACCGCCGTCTACGGCATCCCCAGGGTGCACCCCCTGCTCGAGGACGCGCCCGTGGTCGGAGTGGGCTGGTACGGCGAGTCGAAGATCCAGGCGGAGCGCGTCGTGCGCGAGGCCGCCGGCGTCGAAGCCGCGATCATCCGTCCGAAGACCTTTCTCGGCCCGGAGCGGCTCGGCGTGTTCGAGATCCTCTTCGACTGGATCCGCGAGGGGCGGCGCATCCCGATCCTCGGCAGCGGCCACAACCGCTATCAGCTGCTCGCGGTGAGCGACCTCGCCGATGCCATCGTGCGCGCGGGCGAGCGGCCCGAGGCGGCGGGGCAGACGTTCAACATCGGCGCCCGGGAATTCGGCACCGTCCGCGACGACCTCGGCGCGCTGATCGCTCACGCCGGCTCGGGCAGCAAACTCTTCCCGTTCCCCGCCAGAATCGCCGAGGTTGGCCTGCACGCCCTCGAGCTGGCTCATCTGTCGCCGCTCGCAGAGTGGCACTACAAGACCGCCCACCGGGACTCGTTCGTCGCGATCGACCGGGCGCAGCTCCTGCTCGGCTGGGAGCCCCGCCTGTCGAATGCGCGCACGCTGATCGAGACGTACGACTGGTACATGGAGCACCGCGGGCAGATCGGCGGCGCCGGCCTGACGCATCGCGTGCCCTGGAACCAGCAGGCGCTCGGGGTGTTGAAGAAGCTCTTTTAGAACTCGTTTCAGAATGAGCGCCGTCCACGGCTCGCGCGGATCGTCCTTCGGCCCATAGTCCGGCCGCTGCGCGTCCGAACTGTGGGCCTGCGGCGACCTGAAGCCCGCTCCATGAGCGGCCTCCAGGGCTTCGCGGGTGCGCTGCCCGACTCTTGTCCAGGCGGCCAGCCTGGCCTG
>JANXXF010000187.1 GCA_025350775.1 Actinomycetes bacterium | reverse complement strand
TCGGCGCGCTCGTGGCGTTCGGGCCGGGCGGCACCTTCGCCGAGCTGATCGGGCAGGCCCAGTTCCGGATCGCCCCGCTCACCGACGCCGACGCCGACGAGCTCGTCCGCACCGGCAAGGCCGGCAAGCTGGTCGCCGGCTTCCGCGGCAAGCCGCCCGCCGACGCGGACGCGCTCGCCGACCTGCTCCTGCGGCTCGCCCGCCTCGCCGACGACCTGCCGGAGGTGACCGAGCTCGACCTCAACCCGATCGTCGCCGGCCCGGATGGCTGCGTCGCTGTCGACTGGCGCATCCGCGTGCAGCCGCAGTCGGCGGCGAGACGCACGAAGACCTGGTAGCCGCGCCGCCCGGCTGCGGCTTTCCCGCGCGTCCGCAGCGGTGGCAGCGCGGATGCACGCAGCGCCGCCCGGCAGCCACACTGCCACCATGACGCCTCCGCTCACAACCGGCAAGCTCCCGGCGCGCCGCCGGCAGCGCGGGCATCCCGACGACACCGGCGGCCTGCTCGTCAGCGGTGGCGTGGCGGCGGGCATCGGCTACGTGATCGGCAACCTCGGCCCGAAGCTGTTCGGGGCATGAGAGGGCGCCTGCTCGAGCTTGCCCGCGACGCGCGGGTGCCGGCCGTCGCTGCCGCAGCGGGCGTTGCGCTGGGCGGGCTGCTCCACCTGCTCGGCTACGGGAGGGCAGGCGATGCCCTCTGGGGCCTCGTCACGGCGGCCCTGCTCGTCCCGCTCGGCTGGTCGGTGCTGAGGACCCTGCTCCGCCGTGACGTCGGCGTCGACGCGGTCGCGCTCTTCTCGATGGCCGGGTCACTGGCCCTCGGCGAGTACCTCGTCGGCGCGATCATCTCGCTCATGCTCTCGGGCGGCAACGCGCTCGAGGCCTATGCCGGCCGCCGTGCCCGCCGCGAGCTGACGTCTCTCATCGAGCGCGCTCCCCGCATCGCGCACCGTCGTGTCGGCAACGAGCTGCAGGAGGTGGCCGTCGAGGCGCTCTTACCGGGCGACATCGTGGTCGTACGAGCCGGCGAGGTCGTGCCGGTGGACGGGGTCATCGTCAGCACCGAAGCGATCATCGACGAGTCGGCCCTCACCGGCGAGCCACTGCCGGTGACCGTGCAGATGGGCGGGCAGGCCCGCTCGGGTACCGCCAACGCCGGCGAGGCGTTCGAGCTGCGCGCCACTCACACCGCCGCCGACAGCGCCTATGCCGCCGTCGTCCGGCTCGTCCGTGAGGCCGAGACGCAGCGCGCCCCGTTCGTCCGCCTCGCCGACCGCTACGCCGCGATCTTCCTGCCCATCACGATGGTCACGGCGGGCGTGGCCTGGGGCGTCAGCGGCGACTCGCTGCGCGCACTCGCCGTCTTCGTCGTCGCCACCCCCTGCCCACTGATCCTGGCAGCACCGATCGCGCTGATCTCGGGCGTGTCGCGCGCAGCCCGGGTCGGCGTCATCGTCAAGGGCGCCGGGGTCATCGAGCAGCTCGGCGAAGCGCGCTCCGTCCTCCTCGACAAGACGGGCACGCTGACGCTCGGCCGCCCCGAGGTAGAGCGGGTCGTGCAGCTCGACGGCGTCGAGCCGGACGAGCTGCTGCGCCTCGCAGCCTCGGTCGACCAGGTGTCGGCCCACGCCCTGGCCGAGGCACTCGTGCACAGCGCGCTCGATCGCGGCCTCACTCTCTCCTTCCCGGAACACCCGCAGGAGCGGCTCGGCCAGGGCGTGGAAGGCATCGTCGACGGCCGGCGCGTCACCGTCGGCAGCGCCGCCTGGTTGCGCGAGCGTGGCATCGACGGCCCGGGCACGCTGGCGCTCGCCGACCGCCTCGACGGCGAGCACGGCGCCGGCCGGGCGAAGATCCTGATCGCCGTCGACGGCACACTGGCCGGAGCCGTGGTGATGGCCGACCGGCCACGCGCCGACGCCACGGGCCTCACCGACCGCCTCCGCGCGGTCGGCGTCCGCCACGTCGCGATGGTGACGGGCGACCGCCAGGCCAGCGCCGACGAGGTCGGTCTGGAGCTCGGCGTCGATCGCGTCTACGCGGAGCAGCGGCCGGAGCAGAAGCTCGAGGTCGTGCGCGCCTTGCAGGCGAAGAAGGAGCTGCGCTCCGTGGTGATGGTCGGCGACGGCATCAACGACGCGCCCGCCCTCGCGATCGCCGACGTGGGCATCGCGATGGGGACGGCCGGCGCCACGGTCTCCTCGGAGACCGCCAACGTGGTCATCGTCGTCGACCGTATCGACCGCGTCGTCGACGCGATCGCGATCGGGCGACGCTCGCTGCACATCGCGCGCCAGAGCGTGCTTGCCGGCATGGGCCTCAGCATGATCGCCATGGGCTTCGCCGCGGTGGGGCTGCTCCACCCGATCGGCGGGGCGCTGTTGCAGGAGGTCATCGACGTCGCCGTGATCCTCAATGCCCTGCGTGCGCTGCGCGCTTGACGGGGCATCGGTGTTTTCCCGCGCGCAGTTCGGTAGCGCCACGGATGGCGCGAGAGACGGGTTCGTCCAACCTGTGCGCATGGACGGGGATCTGCCCATCGACCACATCGGCTGGTGTCGAGCAGGGGCCCGCCACCGATATGTGGGCACGCTCTGCGTCTCCGAGGACCGGATCCGGCTCACCGGCCGCGACGCTCTGCACGGAATCGAAGTGTCCCTGTCGATTCCCGTCGTCGAGATCGAGCGCGTCACCGTCGAGTCCGGACGGCCGGAGCCGTCGCAGGGCGATCCCTGCGTCGTGCTCACGCTCGCGGAGTCTTCACCCATCCTCGTATGGCAGGTCGGTGCTCACCACGTGCCGCTTGGCGAGGTTGCAAACACCATCACAGCGCTGCAGGGGGCCGGTACCGACGACCCTTTCGCGATGGCGCAACGACGAGAACCGACTGGAGGCTGCGACGATGAAGGTACGGGACGTGATGACCACACAGGTACGCACGGTCGACCCCGACGCGACGCTGAAGGAGGTGGCGCTGCTGATCGCCGAGCACGGCATCTCGGGCTTGCCCGTGGTCGCGGCTGACGGCACTCTGCTAGGCGTCGTCTCGAAGACGGACATTCTGATGAAGGAGAGCGCCGAGCGAGGCGAGCGGGGCGGCCTGCTCGGCCTGCTGCGCGGCGGCAACGACCCCCTGCTGGCACTGAAGGTCGATGCACGCACCGCGCGTGACGCGATGACGGCTCCCGCGATCTCGATCGATCCCGATCGTGCGGTCGCGGTCGCCGCCGGAATGATGCTCGACGCGCGGGTCAATCGCCTGCCGGTGGTCAGCGACGGTGCGCTCGTCGGCATCGTCTCGCGCTCCGACCTCGTGCGGGCCTTCACGCGCTCCGACGCCGCGATCGCCCTCGAGATCGGCGAGGAGGTCGTTCAGGGCATCTTCTGGCTGCCGCCCACGACGATCGGGGTTGCGGTCAAGGACGGCGTCGTCACGTTGAGCGGCGAGATCGAGACGCGCACCGACGCCGAGATGCTGCCGAAGTTCGTGCGCAAGGTCGTAGGCGTGGTCGCCGTCGAGTCGGCGCTCACCTGGCGCATCGACGGCCCGATCCAGTTCGAGCAGCGCCGGGCGTAGCGCGGCGGTCGTCCCGCTCAGTCGTCGCCGGCTTCGCCGGCCCCTTCGGCGTGATCCGCGTCGACGCCTCCGTGATCCGCGTCGACGCCTCCGTGATCGTCGTCGCGCGCCGTTGAGACGGGCGGCGAAGGCGGTGGAGCAGGCGCCGGGGTGGTGACGACCGGAGTGGCCGGAGTGGCCGGAGTGGCCGGAGTAGCCGTGACGGGCGCGCTCGGCGGCGCGAGGTCGAGGCGCGAGCTCAGCCCGCCGACCTGATTCTGTGCACCACCGGCAACGTCGAGCAGCGCGAAGTTGGCGACTGCAACGGCGGTCACCGCGCCGCCGAGCGCGACGATCGCCACTGCGACCTGCACGCGGCGGCGGCGCAGCACGCGCGAGAGGCGGCCGGTCACGCTCTCAAGGCTACCTCGTTCAACCCTGAGCGCTCGGTGCCGCCATGCGCGCCGCTTCACGGGCGGTCGCACGATCCGCGGCCGAGGCAGGGCCGGCGACCGCCTTCTTCGCGTGCGGCCGCGGCTTCGGGGACAGTACGCGGAACGCGGTGGCGGTAATGACCGCCCCAACGGCGGCCAAGTAGACGCCGAGCGCCCACGGCCTGCTGGTGTCGGTGCCGGCGAGGAGGCCGTGCACGGTAGCCAGCCCGAAGACGGCGTAGGTGGCGTAGTGGAGCCGGCGCCAGTTTTTGACGCCGATCCGCTTGCGCTGCGAGAACGAGGCGTAGACGACGACCATCAGCTCGGCCGAGAGGACGCCGATGCCGACCGCGAGCGGCCTGTACGGCGAGGCGCCGGGGACGAGCAGGGCGATAATCGGAATCGTCACGGCCTTGTCGAGAACGAGCGTGACGCCGTGCAGGGCAAGCGCGCCGAGGCCGAGGATCGACAGGAAGCGGTGCGTGTCGGCGACCTGGGCGGGCTTGAGCGAGCGGAACGGCCGCGTCTTCAGCACGAGGCCGGCCAGCACCGAGGCGGTCAGCAGCAGGTAGGCGGTCATCCCGCTGGCGCGGGCGAGGATCCAGAAGGTCGGGTCGGTCTTCATGCGGAGATCCCTCCTGCGAGGACGGTCTGGCCGTCGCGCGTCACGAGGACGCAGGGCAGGCCGCTCGCGTCGGCCTCGGCAGCAGCCCTGGTGGCGCCGACGAGGAAAAGTGCCTTGGCGTGGATCTCGGCCTCGACGGCGTCCCGTGCGACGACCGTGACGCGGACGAGGTCGCCGGCCGCGGGACGCCCCGAGGCCGGGTCGATCAGATGGTGCGCCTCCTGGCCGTCGGCCAGCCAGCTGCGCCGGTCGCTGCCGGAGGTAGCAAGGCCACCGTTCTCGACGAGCAGCGTCAGGGAGCCGTCTGCCGTGGCGACGCCGACGGGCCAGGCGCCGCCGCGCGTGGCGATGTCGCCGCCCGCGTCGACGAGCGCCGGGCCGAGCTCGGCGATGAGCGCGCAGGCCGCCTCGGCGGCGTAGCTCTTGCCGATGCCGCCGAGATCGAGGCGGACGCCAGGCTCGAGCTCGATCCGGCCGGCAGCATCGACGCGAACTCCCCCGGCGCAGCAGGCCGGCTCGACCGGCCGGCCCAGCTCGCCGGGCATCTGGGCGAACGTGCGGTCGTAACCCGCGCCCAGCAGTGCGTCATGAACCGTCGGGTCGAAGCGGCCAGCGGTGCGCTCACGCGCGTCGAGGGCCCGCCGGACGACCGCTGCCAGATCAGGGCCGGCAGCGATCGCGCCATCACGGTTGAGCCGCGACAGCTCGGAGTCCGGCAGGAAGCGCGAGAGCAGCCCTTCGAGCCGGGCGAACTCCGCCTGCGCCGCATCGAACACCGCCTCGGCGTCCGTGGTGGCGGGCGCAGCGAGCAGCAGCTCGATCTGTGTTCCCATCGCGCGGAAGCCGTAGCGCTGCATTACGAGGTCCTCGTAATGACCAGCGGCGGAAGCGTGACGACCCTGACGGCCGGGGCCGCGACAGGCGCGGGAGCCGCGACAGGCGCGATTGCGGCTGCCGTTCGCAGCGCGACCGGCTGGCTCCGCCTGGCAGCGACTCCGGCGTGTGTGGCGATCCTCTGCACGAGCGCCATGTCGCGGCGGAGCAGCTGCTCCCGCTGCCCGAGGGCGACGAGACGGGCGTCGGTCGCTTTGACCCCCGCGGCGGAGCGCCACGGGTGCGCCGAGATTGCTGCCCAGGTGAGGAACAGGGCGAGCAGCGAAGCGGCGAGAGCGTAGAGCCTGATCGTGTGATTACTAGTCATCGTGGCCTCCCTCCGACCCGGAGCCCACTTTCTCGTGCGACCGCTGGCCGGTGCGGACGATCGGGGCCGGGCGGATGTAGACGATTCGCGGGGTCGCGGTTGCGGCCGGCGCGGTCTGAGCGGCCGGCGCGCCTTTCGTGCCGGGCTTTGGGTTGAGCTGAGCGATCCGGCTGCGCAGGCCGGCCTCGTACCGATCGAGCTGTCTGGTGCGGGCCTGGACGAGCGTGTCGGTCGCCGCCCTGGTGTTCGAGCCGGCGATGCCGGACGCGCGCACCAGGGCGAACATGCCGGCGACGCTGCCGAGTGCGAGCAGAAGAGCGATTCCGGTGACGTGCTTGCGGTTCATCAGATTCCTCCTTCGGGTGACGCTCGGACTATCGGGCTCGGCGCCTATAGGCCGAGGCAAGCGTTGGTAAGGAGTTGGCATGGCCAGGTAAAGAGCCGTGCAGCGCCCCGCATTTACGGCGACAATCGCGGCATGAAACTCCTGATCGTCGAAGACGAGGACGCGATTGCCATCCCCCTGACCGAGGGTCTTCGGCGCGAGGGGTTCGCTGTCACCCGCGCGGCCACCGGCGCCGAGGCGCTCGCCGCGCCCAAGGTCGACCTCGTCCTGCTCGACCTGCGCCTGCCCGACATGGACGGCTTCGAGGTGTGCCGCCAGCTGCGGGCGCGCTCGGATGTGCCGATCATCATGGTCACGGCACGGGGCGAGGAGGTCGACCGTGTCGTCGGGCTCGAGCTCGGCGCCGACGACTACCTGGTCAAGCCGTTCGGCTTCCGCGAGCTCCTCGCCCGGATCCGCGCGGTCAGCCGCCGCACCGGGGTACGCGAGCCGGGCCGCGACCCGGAGCTGCTCGTCGCCGGGGCGCTCGAGATCGACCTGCGCAGCCGCCGGGCGCTCCTGCGCGGCGAGGAGCTGGCGCTCACACCCAAGGAGTTCGAACTGCTCGCGCTGCTCGCCCGCGAGCCAGGTGTCGTCGTCGACCGTCAGCGGATCCTCCGCGAGGTGTGGAACACGACCTGGTACGGGAGCGCCAGGACCATCGACGTGCACGTCGGCGCATTGCGCCGCAAGCTCGGCGACCCGGCGTGGATCAACACGGTTCGCGGCGTCGGGCTGCGCCTCGAGCCTCTTTCGTGAGCCGGCGGCTCTTCGTCAGCTTCATTCTCCTGGCGGCGCTCGTGCTGGCGGCGCTCGAGATCCCGCTCGGCATCCAGAACGCGCGCACGGCCGACCGTGAGCTCGAGTCTCGAATCGAGCGCGACGTCGTTGCGATCGCGACGGTCGCCGAGGACGCGCTCCAGGATGGGACGCCGCTGCCGGCCGGCCTCCTCACCCTCGCTCGCGACTACCGTGCCCGCACCGGCGGCCGCGTGATCATCGTCGACCGGCTCGGCCTCCTCCTGCTCGACACCGATGCGGCCAAGCAGGTCGGCCGCGACTTCTCGACCCGGCCCGAGCTGAAGATCGCACTCGCCGGCCGAATCGCAACGGGCACCCGCCGCTCCAACACCCTGGGCTACCGCCTGATCTACGTCGCGGCACCGTCCGCTTCGGGCGGGCGCGTCCACGGGGCGGTTCGCATCACCTACCCGACCTCGGCGGTCGACGACCGGGTGCGGCACTACTGGCTGCTACTGGCGGCTGTCGCGGGGCTCGTGCTCGCCGCTGTCGGCGCCGCCGGCATCATTCTCGCGCGCTGGCTGTCGCGGCCGCTCGCGCGCGTCGGGCAGGCCGCCGCCGAGGCCGGCCGTGGCGACCTGTCGGCGCGCGCGCCCGACGACGCCGGCCCGCCCGAGGTGCGGTCGCTGGCGCGCAGCTTCAACGCGATGGTCACGGCGATCGGCGGCCTCCTGCGCGCGCAGCGCGACTTCGTGGCCGACGCCTCGCACGAGCTGCGCACGCCGCTCGCCGCGCTGCGGCTGCGGCTCGAGAACCTGGAGCGCGACGTGACGGACGAGGCCCGGCCCGGCCTCGAGGGCGCGCTGGCCGAGGTCGCGCGCCTGTCGCTGCTCGTCGACGATCTGCTCTCGCTCGCGCGGGCCGACGCCGGACAGACCGCCCCTGAGCCGTTCGACCTCGCGGCGCTCGTCCGCGAGCGGCTCGACGCGTGGGCGGCCGCCGCGGCCGACCACGGTGTGAGGCTCGTGCTCGCCGCCGGCCCGCCCGTGGTGGCCCGCGCGACCCCCGGGGCGACTACCCAGGTGGTCGACAACCTGCTGTCGAACGCTCTTGCCGTCGCACCCCCGGGCTCCGTGATCGCGGTGGCCTGCCGCGCCATCGGCAACCACGCGCTGCTCACGATCGACGACGCCGGCCCAGGCCTGTCCGCGGCCGACCGCGAGCGGGCCTTCGGCCGCTTCTGGCGTGCTGCCGCGGAGCACGGCCCCGGCTCCGGCCTCGGGCTGGCCATCGTGCGGCGGCTGGTGGAGGCAGACGGGGGCGAGGCACGGCTGGAGGAGTCGCCACAGGGCGGCCTACGCGCCATCGTCAGCCTGCCGCTGAGCGACTGACGGCGCGGCCCGACCGCCGAGGGGGTGCCGGCAGGGGGTGCCGGCAGGGGCGTGCCGACCGCGGCCGCGCCTGCTGGGCGTGTCCTCTACGCGCCGCTGACGGCGCGTGCCAGGTCGAGCGTCGACAGGACGCCGAGCGGCCGGGCCGGGCCCGCCTTGGCGACGAGCAGATGCGCGACGCTGTTCTCGGTCATCAGTTGCGCGGCGTGCGCGAGCGTGTCACCCGGATGGACGACCACGGTCGGGCCTACGGCGCACCCGCCAGCCGTGCTGCCTTCCACCGACCCGGCGGCGGCCATCTCGGCAAGGTCGAGGTCGGTCACGACGCCCCAGCCGTCGGCGCCCGCCTCCTCGCCCAGGACGACCACGCAGTGGATTGTGTGCTGCACCATCATGCGCGCGACATCGGCGAGTGATGTCTCCGGAGCGACCGCCAGAATCCCGGGGTGCATGTAGTCCGCGACGAGCATCCGTTCGAGATCACCTGCATGGGTCATGGCCCCTCCTCTTGCTCCGTACCTGACGACGTCATCGTCGCCGGGACGAGCGCCGATGACATCCGGGTACGGCACGAGCCGCGCGGGGCGGGCCTCCGTAGTAGTCCGCGCCGCTACGCGGGGTCGTCGAGCAGCCCGTGCGCGAGCGCGTGCCGCACGAGCTCGGCGCGGGTGGAGAGGCGGAGCTTCTGCATGATGTGCGCCCGGTGGGTCTCGGCGGTGCGTACCGAGATGTAGAGCATCTTCGCGATCTCCTGGTTGGTGTGCCCCAGGGCAAGCAGCCGGAGCACTTCGCGCTCGCGCTCCGACAACGGGTCGTCGTCGGCGCCCGCGCGTGGGTCGACCTCGGCTGCGGCCAGCCGGGCGCCGAGCGAGGGATGGACGTACTTGCCTCCGCCGGCTACCTCGCGTATAGCAGCCACGAGCTCGGTGTCGGCGGCCTCCTTCAACACGTAGCCGGACGCGCCCGCAGCGAACGCCTCGCGCACGTACGTCGGGTCGTCCTGCATCGAGAGCACGAGCAGCCGGGCAGCGGGCGCCTCGTGGAGAACGGCCGGGGAACCCTCGATGCCGCTGCGCCCGGGCATGACGACGTCCATCAGGATCACGTCGGGCTTGAGCACGCGCGCCTCGAAGACCGCCTGGTCGACGCTGCCGGCCTCGCCCACGACCTCCATGTCCGGCTCGGCGTCGAGCAGCATGCGCAGGCCCGCCCGTACGACGGCATGGTCATCGACGATCAGCACGCGAATCACTGCAGCGGTACCTCCACGACGAGAGTCGTACCTGATCCCTCGGTCGACTCGATCTGAATCCTTCCAGAGAGCAGGCCGACGCGCTCTTGCATGCCGATCAGTCCGAGTCCGTGGCCGTCGCTGGGCTCCGGCCGGGACGAGAAGCCGCGGCCGTCGTCCTCGATGACCGCCACGACCGAGCGGGCGCTGCGGTTGAGCACGACGCTGACGCGGCTGGCCTGCGCGTGCTTGGCGACGTTCGTCAGCGCCTCCTGCACGATGCGGTAGAGCGCGGTCTCGATCTCGGGCACGAGCCGGGTGTCGCCGATACGGGCCGAGATGTCGACGGCGATGCCAGTCTGCTCGGAGAACCCGGAAGCGAGCCGTTCCAGCGCCGCCACCAGCCCGAAATCGTCGAGTGCCTTCGGCCGCAGCTCGACGGCGAGCCGGCGGACGTCCTGGAGCGTCGTCACGGCAAGCTGTCGCAGCATCGCAGTGGCGACCCGCAGTTCGGCACCGCCCTTCGCTTCCTCGACGGCGTGCAGGCCGAGCAGGATCGAGGCGAGCGCCTGACCGGTCTCGTCGTGGAGCTCGCGGGCCAGTCGTCGCCGCTCGAGCTCCTGGGCCGCGACGACGCGACGTAGCGCGTCGCGGGCGACTCGAGCGGAGAGGTCGACGGCCACCGCGGTGCGATCGGCGAAGGTCTGGGCGAGCCGCAGGTCGCCCTGGTCGAAACGCGGGTCAGCACCGAGCTTGTCGTGCAGCACGAGCACGCCCAGCGGGCGGTCCTGCACGATCAGCGGCACCCACAGGCCAGTGCGGCCGCCAAAGCGGGCGACGGCATCGCCGTCTACCTCGGGGTCGCTCGCCATGTCGTCGACCAGCTCGCTGTGCCGTCGCTCGAGCACGCGCCACGACTTCGAGTGGCCATACGAGAGCTTCACCCCTCGCAGCTCGTCGGCGCGGTCGCCGTCGGCCGCCTGGATCCGCATGTCGCGATCGCCCACGAGGAGGGCCACCCCGACGATGCGGGCGCCCACCAGGTCGCGTAGACGCCGCGCCACGGTGCCGAGCAGCACGTCGAGGTTGAGCTCGCTGGCCAGCTCAGCGCCCAGCTCGTTGAGTGACTCGAGCTGGCGCAGCCAGCGTGCCTGCTCCTCGTAGAGGCGCGCGTTCTCGATCGCGACGGCGGACTGGGCGGCCAGCAGCCGCGTGATGTCCTCGTCCGCCTCCGTGAAGTCGGAGCCGTCGCCCTTCTCGCAGAGGTAGAGGTTCCCGTAGGGGACGGCACGCATCATGATCGGGACGCCGAGGAAGCCGCGCATCGGCGGGTGGTTCGGCGGGAAGCCGACGGCCCGTGGGTCGGCGGTGAGGTCGTGCAGCCGTAGCGGTCGCGCTTCCGAGATCAGGACGCCGAGGATGCCGCGGCCGCGCGGCAGCTCCCCGATCTGCTCTCGCGTCGCGTCGTCGACACCCGTCGTGATGAATCGCTCCAGCCCGGTGCGGGTACGGTCGATGACACCGAGTGCCGCGTAGCGGGCCCCGGTCAGCGTCGCCGCGGTCTCGACGATGCGTTGCAGCACGCCGTCGAGCGTCAGGTCGGAGTTGAGAGCGATCCCGGCGTCGACGAGCTGGCGGAGATGGTCGACGTACGGAGTCGTCACTCGGAGCATCATGCCAGCGGCGGGGCCTACCCCGCGCCTACCCCGCGCCTACCCCGCGAGCTTACGCAGCACGTAGAGCAGGATGCCACCGTGGTGGAAATAGTCGCGCTCGCGCGGCGTGTCGAGCCGCACGCGGGCGCTGAACTCCTTGCCGTCGGCGCGTACCGTCACCTCACGCGCGTTGCCGCCTGCGATCCCCTCGATCGTGAACTCCTCGCGGCCGCTGAGACCGAGCGTCTCGGCACTCTGGCCGTCGGCGTACTGCAGCGGGAGAATGCCCATCATCAGCAGGTTCGAACGGTGGATCCGCTCGTAGCTCTCGGCGATGACGGCTCGGACACCGAGCAGGTTCGGGCCCTTGGCGGCCCAGTCGCGCGACGAGCCTGAGCCGTACTCCTTGCCCGCGAGCACGACCAGCGGGGTGCCGTCGGCGATGTAGCGCTTGCTCGCCTCGACGATCGACAGCTCCTCACCGGACGGGACGTGCAGCGTCCACGTGCCCTCGGAGCCGGGGACGACCTGGTTGCGTAGCCGCACATTGGCGAAGGTGCCGCGCACCATCACGTCGTGGTTGCCACGGCGCGAGCCGTACGAGTTGAAGTCAGCCGGCTCGACGCCGTGCTCGGCGAGGTAGGTACCGGCGGGGCTCGTCAGCTTGATCGCGCCGGCGGGGGAGATGTGATCGGTGGTGACCGAGTCGGCGACCTTGACGAGGCAGCGGGCGCCATGGATGTCGCCGATCGGAACGGGGGTCATCGACATGCCGTCGAAGTACGGGGGCCGGCGCACATACGTGGACTCGGGCCACGCGTAGAGGTCGCCGGTCGGCACCTCGAGCGCGTTCCAGCGGGAGTCACCGGTGAACGCCCGCTCGTACGTCTTCTCGAACATCTCGCGGCGCAGCGACCGCTCGATCACGGCCTGCACCTCGGCTGGCGTCGGCCAGACGTCCTTCAGGTACACCGGGCCGTCGGTGCCCTCACCGAGTGGCTCCGTCGTCAGGTCGAGATCCATCGTCCCGGCCAGCGCGTACGCGACGACAAGCGGCGGCGAAGCGAGGTAGTTGGCCTTCACCTCGGCGTGGATGCGCGCTTCGAAGTTCCGGTTGCCCGAGAGCACCGCGGCCGCGACGAGATCGCCCTCTCTGATCGCCTCCGAGATCTCGGCAGGAAGCGGGCCCGAGTTGCCGATGCACGTCGTGCAGCCGTAGCCGACGGTGTTGAAGCCGAGCTCGTCGAGGTAACGGTCGAGGCCGGCGTCGGTCAGGTACTCGGTGACGACGCGCGAGCCCGGCGCGAGGCTCGACTTGACCCACGGCTTGCGCCGCAGGCCCAGCTCAACCGCCTTTTTCGCGACGAGGCCGGCCGCGACCATGACAGCCGGGTTCGACGTGTTGGTGCAACTCGTGATGGCGGCGATCACGACGGCGCCGTGGTCGAGCCCGCAGCCGTCGGCGGCACCGCCCTTGACCGCGACGCCGGAGTGGGTGGCGACCGTGCCGGGCTCGTGCGACGCGTCGCTCGCCGGGAACGAGTCCTCGTCGTGATTGCCGTTGACGTCGACGCCGAAGCCGGCGAGGCCCGCCGCGAACGCCGCCTTTGCGGCAATCAACGGCACGCGATCCTGCGGCCGCCGAGGCCCGGCAATGCTCGGCACGACGGTCGACAAGTCGAGCTCGACGACCTGGGTGTACGTCGGCTCGTCCTCGGGGTCATGGAAGAGGCGCTGCTCCTTGCAGTAGGCCTCGACGAGCTTGATGTGTGCCTCGCTGCGGCCGGTGAGTCGCAGGTAGCGCAGCGTCTCCACGTCCACCGGGAAGTACCCGCACGTGGCACCGTACTCCGGGGCCATGTTGGCGATCGTGGCGCGATCGGCGAGCGGCAGGCCGACGAGGCCCTGGCCGTAGAACTCGACGAACTTGCCGACGACGCCGACCTTGCGCAGGATCTCGACGACCGTGAGCACGAGGTCAGTCCCGGTCGCACCGTCAGGCAGCTTGCCGTGCAGCTTGAAGCCGACGACGCTCGGCACGAGCATCGAAAGCGCCTCGCCGAGCATCGCCGCCTCGGCCTCGATGCCGCCGACGCCCCAGCCGAGCACGCCCAGCCCGTTGATCATCGTCGTGTGCGAGTCGGTGCCGACGAGGGTGTCGGGGAAGGCCTGCCCGTCGCGCGCCTCGACGACGCGGGCCAGGTACTCGAGGTTCAACTGGTGGACGATGCCGGTCTCCGGCGGCACCACTCGGAAGTTACGGAACGCGGTCTGGCCCCAGCGCAGGAACTGGTAGCGCTCGCGGTTGCGCTGATACTCGAGCTCGGTGTTGCGCGCCATGGCCAGGCGCGTTCCGAACTCGTCGACCTGTACCGAGTGGTCGATGACGAGCTCGACCGGGCAGAGCGGGTTGATCTTTGCCGGATCGCCGCCGAGCGCGCGCATCGCGTCACGCATCGCCGCCAGGTCGACGACAGCCGGCACACCGGTGAAGTCCTGCATCAGGACGCGGCCGGGCGTGAACCCGATCTCCTGGCTCGGCTCGGCGGTCGCAACCCACTTTGCAACGGCCTCGACATCCGCGGCGGTCACGGCTTCGCCGTCCTCGCGCCGCAGCACGTTTTCGAGCAGGATGCGCAACGTGTATGGCAGGCGCCAGACGTCGTACGTCGACTGGAGGGCGTCGAGCCGGAAGATCTCGTGGGAGGTGCCGCCCACAGTGAGTGAGGAGCGTGCGGAGAACGAGTTGGCCATGGAGCGATTGTCGCAAAAAGGGCGCTCCCGGCGGACGGTTCGGTTTCCGTCCTAAATCCGATCGGCGCTCAGGCCGATAAGAACCGGATCATGACACGTCTTGCACGCCGCCAACTCGCGCCACTCGCCCTCCTCTTTGCAGTCGGCGCGGTGATTCCCGGCGCGGCTTTACACGTCTATGGCGGCAAGACGGTCATGCTGGCCGGAATCGTGCACTTCGCCGGCGTCGGCATCACGGCGACCGTTGCGGCGGTTGCCGCGATCACGATCACCGTGATCGGCGTGCGCACGAGCGACGGCCGTACGGTGCTCGTCGGGGCCGCCTTCACGGCGATGGCGTCCCTGCTCGCGATCCACGGGCTGGCGACGCCAGGCTACATTGTCGCCAAGAGCAGCGTCGCGGCCTTCACCGGCGCGGCAACGCTGCCGATCGGCGCCGGCATCCTCGTGCTGTCGACGATCCCGGCGTTGCGTCGGCCGCGCACCATCTGGCCGCTCGTTGCCCTCCAGAGCGTCGGCGTCGCCGCGGTCGGGACGCTCGGCGGGCTCGGCATGGCGATGCCGACGCTGCTGCCGAAGGTGCCTACCCCTGGCGGCACCGCGGCCCTGATCACGCTCGGCTTCGGCAGCGTGTTTTTCGCGTTGCTCCTCGCGCGCGCCCTCAAGACCTATCTGCTCACCCGGCGCCGCGCAGACCTCGCCGTCGTCGTCGGCCTCGCCTGGCTGACGCTGGCGCTGCCACCGGCCGTCGCAACCACCTGGATGCAGCTCGGCTGGTGGATCGGGCACCTCCTCGAGATCCTCGGCATCGCCCTCGTCGTCGGCGCCGTCTGTCTCGACCTGCGTCGCGGGCGCACGTCGTCACGGCCGCTCGCCGGCGACCTGCGAGTAGCCGAGCTGGTGACCGAGGAGGAGGCGTTCCTCGGTGCACGCATCCGTGCGCTGATGGTGAAGCTGGGCGAAAAGGACGACTACACCGAGGGCCATACCCGCCGGGTCGCGCTGCGCGCGGTGCAGGTGGGTGAAGAGCTCGGCCTGCCGCCATCACGGCTGCGGGTCCTCGCCATCGGCGGCCTGCTGCACGACATCGGCAAGCTGACGGTGCCTGACGGCATCCTCAAGAAGCCGGCGAAGCTCAGCGACGCGGAGTTCGTCGTGATCCGCCGCCACACCCTCTGGGGCGTCGAGCTGCTCGGGGAGCTCGGCGGGTTCGACGACGCGGTGCAGCGGCTCGTCCTCGACCATCACGAGCGCCTCGATGGTGGCGGCTACCCGCATCGCAAGCCGGCCGCCGCGCTCGGGCTCGACACGCGAATCCTCACGACCTGTGACGTCTACGACGCCCTGGTGACGACACGTGTCTACCGGGAGGCCTGGCCGCACGAGCGGGCGATCGCCTTGCTGCACAGCGAGACCGGCGAGGCGTTCGACGCCCGCTGCGTCGAGGCGCTGGAGCGCGTCCTGCGACGCGAGGGGCTGTTGCCGGCGCCCGCCGCTATCGATCGGGCGGCTGACGCCCCCCTCCGGTCAGGTCGCCTGGCCGCCGCATAGGCAGCGCCCGCCCACACGGCGTTCACTCCGTTTTCAGAGAAACATCGGACCTCGGGGATAACCCTGTGGATCCTGTGGACAACCCTGTGTGCAGGCGCCGTGCCGGAAGCCGGGATCAGGCGGTTGCGCCCATGGCGCGAAACTTCGCCCGGCGGGCCGCTCGCCGCTCGTCCGGCCCGAGGCTCTCGACCTCTGCGACAGCCCGGCGCAGCGTCTCGCCGAGACTGAACGCGGCCTCATCCCAGTTGACCTGAGCACCTCCCGCCGGCTCGGCGACGATGCCGTCGATCACGCCGAGGTCAAGGCAGTGGCCGGCGTCCGGCTTCATCGCGGCCGCCGCCTTGTGCGCCTCGGCGCCGTCGCGCCAGAGGATCTGCGCACAGCCCTCGGGCGAGATCACCGAGTAGATCGCGTGTTCCAGCATGAAAACGCGGTCGGCCACTGCGAAAGCAACGGCACCGCCGGAGCCACCCTCGCCGATCACGCACGCCGCGGTCGGCACGCGCAGCCGTGCCATCGTCGCCTGACAGCGCGCGATCATGCCACCCTGCCCGTGCTGCTCGGCGGCGAGGCCGGGATACGCGCCCGGCGTGTCGATCAGCGTGATCAGCGGGAAGCCGAAACGGTCGGCGAGCTCCATCACGCGCATCGCCTTGCGGTAGCCCTCGGGGTGCGCCATGCCGAAGTTGCGGTGCACCCGCTCGGCAACGTCTCGGCCTTTCTGGTGGCCAATCAGCGCGACGGTGCGCCCGTGAAAGCGGCCGATGCCGGCAACGACTGCAGGGTCGTCGGCGCGAGCACGGTCGCCGTGCAGCTCGACCCAGTCGTCGAGCAGCCGCTCGACATAGTCGAGCGTGTACGGGCGCTGCTGGTGCCGGGCGAGCTGAACCGAATGCCAGATCTCGTCGCTGGAGGACGTCGGCTCCTGCTCGAGCTTCCTCAGCTGCCGTTGCAGGCGCTGGAGCTCGCCGGTCACGGCGACCCCGCGCAGCAGCGGCAGGTTGCCCAGCTTGCCGAGGCGGCTGCGGATCCTCAGCTCGTCATCACGCGCCACGGAAGAGCCTCAGCAGTCTCGCCAGGTAGGGGCGCAGCTCGGCGCGCGGCAGCACGGCGTCGATGTGGCCGAGCCGGAAGTTCGACTCGGCGCGGCCGAAGTCCTCAGGGAGATGCTCCTTCGTGATGCCGCTGACGACGCGCGGCCCCGCGAACGACATCAGGGCGCCCGGTTCGGCGACGGTGATGTCACCGAGCATGGCGAAGCTCGCGACGACGCCACCCGTCGTCGGATGGGTGATGACGGTGAACAGCGGCGAGCCGGCGGCGTGCAGCTCCTCGATCGCGACGACGGTCTTCGGCATCTGCATCAGCGCGAGGATCCCCTCCTGCATGCGGGCGCCGCCCGACGACGGGATCGAGATCAGCGGGACACGGTGCTCGGCGGCGGCGTCGCAGGCGCGCGCGAACTTCTCGCCGACGGCCCCGCCCATCGAGCCGCCGATGAACGCGAAGTCCATCACCGCCAGCTCGCACGGCGACTCGTCGATGGCGGCGCTGCCGACGACGATCGCGTCGCCGAGGCCGGTCGCCATCTCCGCCTCCGCGATGCGGTCGGTGTAGGCGCGCGAGTCGAAGAAGCCGAGCGGGTCGGCCGAGCGGACGTCCTCTGCCTGCTCAGCGAAGCTGCCGGGGTCGGCGAGCCAGGCGATGCGGTCGCGTGCGCGCATCGCGAAGTGATGGCCGCACTGCCGGCAGACCCAGATCGCAGCCCTCAGCTCGTCCTCGCGATAGTGGGAGCCGCAGGCGGGGCAGGTGTTGGGGTGACGCTTCCCGGCCGGTGCAGGCTCGGCCGCGCCGCGGGTTTCGATCGAGACGTCGATGCGCTCCGCCATACGCAGGAGAGTCTAGTCTCGGGGCTACGCGATGGCGACTGCTGACATTGCGGGGAGCCGCTCCCAGACATCGGAGGACTCCTCGACAGCCATCCCGGCTCGCTCGTAGAGTGCGAGCGCTCCGGTCGCATTCTCAGTGTCAACGCCGAGGCCGACGATCCGCTCGCCGCGCGCCTGGAACACGCGAAAAGCCTCCTGCAGTAGCGCGAGACCGATACCGCGGCCGCGCACGTCGGGGTGCACGGCGAGCGAACGAATTCAGCCGCCGCCGTAGCGCTCCGGCAGACACCGGGCGGCCCCGACCTGACGACCCTCCTCCTCGGCCACGACCCACAGCTCGGCCACATACGCCTGCTGCTTCTGCGCGCGTTCGAGCCACCCCTCGAAGCCGAGGGCGGCGTAGCCCCAGCTTCCGCGAAACGCTGCGTCGGTAACGGCGTAGAAGGCTCGCTCCTCGCCCGGTTGCATGGCACGGAGCACCACGCCGGGCGGCGGATCCGGCACGGGCGGCGGATCCGGCACGGGCGGCGGATCCGGCACGGGCGGCGGATCCGGCACGGGCGGCGGGAGCTCGCCCAGCTCGATCTGCATCCGCGCGTAGCGACGCACGAAGCCGAAGCCCTGGCTCGCAAACAGGCGCTCGGCGTCATCGTCCCGTGAGTTGCAGGCGGTGCGCAGCGTCGGTGCCCGGCCGGCGCCGAGCGCGACGAGCTCATCGAGGAGGGCGCGCCCCAGTCCGCGGCCCCGCCAGGCGGGATGGACGTAGCCTTCGACGAGCACCGTGTCGCGCTCGAGGTCGGCGCCGGCCCACTCCTCGAGCAGGTCGGCAGCACCGAAGGTGGCTGCGCCGTACTGCTCCTCGTACTCCCTGATGAGTGCCACGAGGGCGGGGGCGTCAGCCGGACGGGCCGGCCGCACCGCAAAGCCCGAGGGGATCACGGCGACGCTGCCAGGGCGGCGTCAGCGGCGGGAACGAGCGCGTCGAGCACGTCCGCCAGCCCCGCGAGCGTCGGCAGCTCACGGGTGACCGGCACCGTCGCCGGCTCGGCGAGCCGGTTGATCCACACCATCGGCAGGCCGAGCGCCGCGGCCGGCTCCGCGTCGTGGAAGAGGCTCGCGCCGACGTGCACGTGGCCCTCGCGCGGGGCGAACGTGCGCTCGGCGAACACCCGCCAGTGGCCGTGCGCGGGCTTGTACGAGCCGATCTCGCCCGCCACCACCACCGCGTCGAACGGCACACCGATCGTCGCCAGCGACGCCTCGATGTAGTCGCGATCGGTGTTGGAGAGGATCGCCAGCCGCCAGCCGCGGGCGCGCACCTCGCGCAGGGCCGCGGGCACCTCGGGAAACGCGCGCCAGCGTGGGAGCGACCCGGCGAGGGCGGCCGTCTCGGCGCCGTGCAGCACGAGGCCCTCAGCGGCGGCGACGCGCACAAGCGCCTCGGTCAGCACCTGCCGGTACGACAGCGCGCCACCGGGGCCCGCCTGGATGAGCGGCTCGACCTCGTGATAGCGCGCGAGCAGGGCGGCGCGTCGCTCCTCGCCCCACAGCCGGGCAAGCTCGTCGCTCCTCGCCCCACAGCCGGGCAAGCTCGTCGCCGACGCCGCCGTCCCAGTCGATCAGGGTGCCGTAGCAGTCGAAGGTGGCCCAGCGCTCCATGGCCGGGAACGCTATCCGACGGCCGGGCGGGCGCCGAGGCCGGGCGGGATGCACCCGCCCGCGCCAAGCGCCGGATCCAGGCTCAGCCCTCGTAGCGGCCGAGCACGATGCAGGCGTTGTGCCCGCCGAACCCGAACGAGTTCGAGAGTGCCACCCGGACGTCCGCCTTCCGCGCCACGTTCGGCACGTAGTCGAGATCGCACGACGGGTCAGGCGTGTCGAGGTTGATCGTCGGCGGCAGGACGCCGTCGGTGATGGCGCGCACCGCGAACATCGCCTCGACGGCGCCGGCGGCGCCCAGGCAGTGCCCGGTCGCGCCCTTCGTCCCCGAGACAGGCACCTGGTGCGCATGCTCCTCGCCGAGTACCTGCTTGATGACGCGCGTCTCGGAGGAGTCGCCCACCGGCGTCGACGTGGCGTGCGCGTTGATGTAGTCGACGTCGCCCGGCCCGATGCCGGCGTCGGCGAGCGACATGCGGATCGCCCGGGCCGGATTGGCACCGGTCGGATCGGGGTCGGTGATGTGATTTGCGTCGGAGGAGACGCCGTAGCCCAGCAGCTCCGCGTAGATCCTGGCGCCACGCGCCTTCGCGTGCTCGAGCTCCTCCAGGACGAGCACGGCGGCGGCCTCGCCCATGACAAAGCCGTCACGGTCGGCGTCGAACGGGCGGCTGGCGCGCGTGGGGTCGTCGTTGCGTCGCGACAGAGCGCGCATCGCGGCGAAGCCGGCGACGCTGACGGCGGTGATCGCGGCCTCGGTGCCGCCGCAGAGCATCACGTCGGCACGGCCCAGGCGAATCGCGTCGAGGCCGTCGCCGATCGCCATGTTGGAGGCGGCGCACGCGGTGCATTGCGCCGACAGCGGCCCCTGCGTGCCCAGCGTCATCGACACCCAGGCGGCACCCATGTTGGGGATGATCGACGGGATCGCGAACGGCGTCAGCCGGTCGGCGCCACGCTCGAGCAGCATGTCGTACGAGTCCTGGAACGACTTGATGCCGCCAATGCCGGTCGCTATCGACGCGCCCACCCGGTCGGGCTCGGCGGCGATATCGATTCCCGAGTCGGTCTCGGCCATGCGCGCCGCGGCGATCACAATCTGCGCGAAGCGGTCCATGCGACGCGCTTCCTTGCGGTCGATCCAGTCGGTCGGGTCGAACCCTTTCAGCTCGCAGGCGAACTTGACCGCGTACTTCTCGATCTCGGGGATCATGGTGATCGGGCCCGCCCCGGACTTGCCTGCGATCAGGCCCTGCCAGCTCTCCTCGGCCGTCAGGCCGAGCGAGGTGAGGGCACCGATGCCCGTGATGACCACTCGTCGCCGCGTCGTGCCGCTCATGTCACATCCCCAGCCCGCCGTCGACGACGAGCACTGCGCCCGTCACGAACGACGATTCGTCCGAGGCGAGAAAGCGTACCGCCCCGGTGATGTCTTCCGGCAGCCCGAAGCGGCCCAGCGGCGTCGCCGCCAGCATGCCCTGCTGCAGCTCCTCGGGGATCGCCTCGGTGAGGCGCGTCTGCACGTAGCCCGGTGCGATGACGTTGGCGCGCACGCCGCGGCCACCGACCTCCCGGGCCAGCGACTTGGTGAAGCCGATGATCCCGGCCTTCGAGGCGCTGTAGTTCGCCTGGCCGAGATTGCCGTGGATGCCGACGATGCTCGAGATGTTGATGATCGAGCCGCCACGCCGCTTCAGCATCCCACGCGCCACGGCGCGGCAGGTGTAGAAGGTGCCGGAGAGATTTGTGTCGATCACGGTTTGCCAGTCGTCGTCGGACATCCGCAGCAGCAGGCCGTCGCGGGTGAGGCCCGCGTTGTTGACGAGGATGTCGAGGTCGCCCGCCTCGGCGATCAGCCGGGCCGCGTCCGCGGCGTCGGCGACGTCGGCCCGGATCGCGCGGCCGCCGATCGCAGCTGCCACCTCGGCGGCCTCGTCGGCGCCGGAGCGGTAGCCGATCACGACCGTTGCGCCGGCGCGCGCCAGCTCCTCGGCGATCGCCCGGCCGATGCCGCGCGACGCCCCGGTGACGAGAGCGAGCTTGCCCTCGAGCGAGCAGAAGCCGGTCACACTAGGCCGCCTTCACGGTGTCCTCGAGCTTCGTAAGAGCCGCGAGGTTGTTGACGGAGAAAGTGGTGACGCTGCGGTCGATCCGCTTGACGAGCCCGGAGAGCACGGTGCCCGGCCCAACCTCGATGAAGGTCTGGACGCCCTCGCGCACGAGGGCGGCGACCGACTGGGTGAACCTGACCGGGGTCGTCAGCTGCTCGACGAGGAGCGCCCCGATGCGATCGGCGTGCTCGACGCGCGCCGTGACCGTCGAGACGAACGGGACGCGCGGCTCGTTGAAGTGGATCTGCTCGACCGCCGGGCGAAGCCGGTCGGCGGCACCCTCGACGAGCGGGCTGTGGAACGCGCCGGAGACCTTGAGCATCACGGCGCGGCGGGCCCCCTCGGCCTGCGCGGCCACGATGAACTGCTCGACGGCGGCGTGCTCGCCGGAGACGACGATCTGGCCGGGGCAGTTGTAGTTGGCGGGCCACACGCCGGGGATGCCGGCACAGAGCCGCTCGACTGCCTCGTCCTCGAGGCCGAGGATCGCGGCCATCGCGCCGGGGTGCTCGTGGGCCGCGGCGGCGGTCGCGCTGCCGCGCTCGCGGACGAGGGCGATCGCGGTCGCCATGTCCATCGCGTCGGCGGCTGCCAGCGCCGCGTACTCGCCCACCGAGTGCCCCACAACGTAGTCGGGCATGATGCCGCGGGCGCGCAGTGCGGCAAGCACGGCGAGGCTCGCCGTGACGAGCGCGGGCTGCTGCACCTCGGTCTCGAACAGCCCCTCGAGCGGCCCGTCGAAGCAGAGCGCCTCCAGGTCGAGCCCGCTGGCGCGGCTGCCCGTGGCAAACACGGCCATTGCCTCGGGGACGGCCTCCGCGATGTCGCGGCCCATCCCCTCCTCCAGCGAGCCCTGGCCGGGAAAGCAGAAGGCGATCTTGCCCAGGTCCGTCACCGGCCCACCCCCGTCCCGTTCCACTCGATGATGCTGGAGCCCCAGGTCAGCCCGGTGCCCATGCCCGTCATCAGCACGAGCGCGCCGTCCCGCAGACGGCCCTCGGCATGCGCGTCGGCAAGCGCGAGCGGGATCGAGCCGCCCGAGGTGTTGCCGTAGCGATCGACGTTGATCACGACCTTCTCCTCCGGGATCTTCAGCTTCTGCACGGCGTACTCGATGATGCGCATGTTCGCCTGGTGCGGGATGTAGACGTCGATGTCGTCGATCGTCACACCGCACTGCGCGAGCGTGCGCTCGGCGGACGAGACGAGGATGCGCGTCGCGAACTTGAAGACCTCACGGCCGTTCATGTGGATCAGGTGGTCACCGCGGTCGACCGACTCGTGCGTGGCGGGCTGGCGGGAGCCGCCGCCCGGCATGAAGAGGTCCATGCCGCCACCGCCGTCGGCGCCCAGCTCGAAGCCGCGGAAGCCGCCGGTCTCGACATGGTCGAGCACGACCGCGCCGACGCCGTCACCGAACAGCACGCAGGTGCCGCGGTCATCCCAGTTGAGGATCTTCGAGAGCAGGTCGCCGCCGATCACGAGCGATCGGCGCGACAGGCCGGAGGCCATCATGCCGTACGCCTGCGCAATCCCATAGACGAACCCGGTGCAGCCGGCGGACAGATCGTAGGCGGCCGCGTCCTTCGCGCCGAGCGCGTTGCCGACGAGCGCCGCCGTGCACGGGAACACCATGTCGGGCGTCAGCGTGGCGACAATGATCAGGTCGATCTCCTCGGCCGTGACCCCCGCCTGCTCGAGCGCCACCTGCGCCGCCGGGATCGCGTAATCCGAGAGGGCCTCGCCCTCGGCAGCGACACGGCGCTCGCGGATGCCGGTGCGCTCGATCACCCAGGCATCGTTCGTCTCGACGCGCTCGGCGATCTCGTGATTCGTGACGATCCGGTCGGGTGCCTTGGCGCCGATGCCGGTGATGCCGACGCGTGGCGCCCCCGCCGGAACGGAGCCGATCACGTGATCGCGAAGGTCAGAGTTCCGCGCACGGCCAGCTCACCGTTGACCGTCGCCTTGCCGCGCCCCTTGCCGACCGGGCCGCGCACCGTCTCGATCTGGCACTCCAGCAGCAGCTCGTCGCCGGGCGAGACGAGTCGCTTGAAGCGGAGGTCGTCGATGCCTGCGAACAGCACCAGCTTGCCCGCGTTGCCCTCGGCGGCGAGCGCCGCCACCGCGCCGGCCTGGGCGAGCGCCTCGACCATGATCACGCCCGGCATGATCGGCCGGCCCGGAAAGTGCCCCGGGAAGAACCACTCGTCGCCGCGCACGAATTTGCGCGCGAGCACACGGACGCCCGGCTCGAGCTCCAGCACCTCGTCCAGAAACAGGAACGGGTCGCGGTGCGGGATGATCTGCTCGATCGTCTCCCGGCCGAACGGCGCCTTCACGCGCTCTCTCCGACGTGCGTCAGCATGCGGGCAGTCTACTCGCGGCGCCGGGGCGCTCTGCGTCAAGGCCAGACGGCGGTGCCCGAGACATTGCCGGCCGCGTCTGTGGCGACGGCGCTCAGGCTGGCCGGCGGGGCGGCCGGCGGCACCGTCGGCGGCACCTGGAAGGCGCCCGGCCCGGCAGCGAGCGTCGTCTGCACGCCGTTGACGACGATAGTCACCGTGGCGGCCTCGGACAGCGACAGACGCAGCTCCGGCCCCGACAGCAGCGTCAGCGTCGGCGCCACCGTGTCGATCGTCACCGCCAGCTGCTGGACGAGGTCGCCGAGCCCGTCGACTGCTGTCACCTGCGCGGTGTAGGTGCCGTCCGGGAGCCGGCCGGCGACGCCGCTTCCGTCCCAGGTGAGCTGCTGCGTGCCCGCCGGCAGCTGCCCTGTGAACGGCAGTGCTGCCACCGATCCGTCCGGTGCCAGGATGCGCACGGCGACCAGAGCCGGCTTGCCGAGCGTGAACGAGAGCGTGGTGGAGTCGGCGGCGCCGTCACCGTTGGGCGAGAAGGCGATCGGTGCGACAGCGAACAGAGCGAGCGTCCTGTCGACGAGGACGTCCTGGCCGACGCTGGTCTGCTGGCCGTCGGCGAGGCGGGCCGCCACGACGAAACGGTAGCGGCCGTCCGGGAGCACGTCGGGCGTCCACGTGAAGCTCTGCCTCCGTGCCGACTGCTTCTGCTCGGAGAAGAGCGTCTGCGCGACCACGATCCCGGACTGGTCGAGCACGAAGGCGGTGACGTACGCGCCCTTGACCAGCACATACGTGACGGCGGCGGTGTCGTTCGAGCCGTCGCCGTTCGGCGAGAGCACCGCCGTCGAGAGGGCGAAGCCGATGACGAACGAGACGGGCGACGTTGCAGGCCCGGGAGACGGCGTCGTGGTGGGCGGCGGCACCACGGGCCCCGGTGGCGGCGTCGGTGACGGCGTGGTGGTCGTGGGCGGCGGGGGCGGCGGGGGCGGCGGCGCTGGCTTCGTGCCCACAGTGCCTCCGGCGGCCAGGGCCGCGCCACTCGCGAGCGTCCAGGTGTAGACACCCGGGGGCTGCAGGCCGGCGTCCCAGGTCCAGTCGATCTCGAGGCCGTTGCCCCGGGTGGCCGTCACCTGCACGCCCGCCGCATTCACCACCGCAAGTTGCCAGGCGCCCGCCCGGGAGAGTCTGGCGGTGAAGCGCACCGGCCCGCCGGGCTTGCCGGTCGTGCGGGGCTCGTAGATCTTCGGCAGGCCGATGAGGGACGCGGCGCCGGCGATGCCGGCGAGGCTACGGTACGCCTTGTCGCCGGGGCAGTCGGTGAAGCCGGTGTCACGATGCCCGCCGACCGCCCGCAGGAAGATGGGGATACCGCGCGGGAAGCGCGAGTTGCCGCCTGACAGCCAGGAAAGAGTCGAGAGCGGGTCGACATGGGCGACGTCGAGCCGCCAGGCGATAAGTTGCGCGATTGCCGTCCGGGCGGCGGTGCTCAGGCCGGTCGCGCCGTAGCTGCCGAGGACGGCGATACCGACCGAGCCGGCGTTGAAGCCCTCGGCGTGCGCGCCGATGACGGGCCTGTCGACGCCGCCGGCCCGCCCCTCGAACACCTGGCCGTACTTGTCGACGAGGAAGTTGTAGCCAATGTCGTTCCAGCCGTTGCCCGACACGTGGTACAGCTGGATGCCCCGGACGATCGCGGCGGATTGCTGCCGCGTGTAGGCGTTCGCTCCGGCTGTGTGGTGGACGACGACGAAGCGAACGGCCGGTGCGAACGCGGGTGGCCGCTCGAGCTGCTCGTTCGCGCCCCAGGCAGCGCGGCTGATGAAGGCAGGGCTGCCGACCCCGGCCGTCGAGCGGCGCGTTCCCGCCCCGGTGCTGCCGTCGGCGGCGCTCCAGATCGTCTCGGCCCGGATCCGTGCAACGCGGCCGTGAACTCGTGTCTCGATCCTGTCGGAGGCACCCGTCCAGTACGGGTTGCCGGTGTGCCAGCCGCGCGCCGCGGCCCGCTCGGGGCTCCCCCGGTCGGGTGCGTCCTCGGCCTCGGGCGCTGCCTCGTGCCAGACGCTCCAGCGGCTGGCCAGGCTGCGCGTGCGGAACTCGACGGTGCCGGTGCCACGCCAGTGCAGCCCGACCATCGTGAACGGCCGCGGCGACCGCACCAGCGACAGGCTGCGCGCGCCGGCGACGGGCACCTCGACAGCCGTCAGCACGGGCCTGCCGGCGTGTGCTGCGGCCGGCAGCGCAAGCGCGGCAAGGACGAGCGTGATGACGGTCCGGCGACTCATCTCCGGCCTCTATACCTTCGGCAGGGGGCCGTAGCCCCCTTTCCTCACGGAATCCTTACGCCGGTGAGCAGGCGTTCAGCTGCCGCGCCGGGCTACTCATCGTCGAAGTCGCTCGCGTCGCCGTCATCGCTGTCGAATGGCTCGTCGTCCTCGTCGCCGTCCTCGGCCGGCTCAGCGGGCTCGGCGCCGAGTGCCGGCTGCGTCGGCGCGACCGGGCCGCTCGGCAGGCTGGCGCCGGTGAGCTCGTCAGCAGCGTCCGCTGCGTCGGCTGCGGCCTCCTCGGACTCCGATTCGAGCACCGGTGCGATGCTCGACACGATCTCGTCGCGGCGCAGCCGCATAATGATCACGCCCTGCGTCGAGCGGCCGAGCCGCTTGACGTCCTCGACCGGCATCTTGATCACGGTGCCGCCGGTGGTGATCAGCATCACCTGGTAGCCGTCGCGGACGATGCGCGCGCCGGCGAGGCGGCCCTTCGCCTCGGTCAGTTGCACCGTCTTGACGCCCTGGGTGCCGCGCCCCTTGCGCGGATATTCGGAGACGCGGGTGCGCTTGCCGTAGCCGTTGTCGGTGACGACGAGCAGGTCGGTGTCGTCGAGCGCGACGTCGAGGGTGATCACCTCGTCGCCGGCGCCGAGGCGCAGCTTCATGCCCTGGACACCGGAGGCGTCACGGCCCATCGAGCGCACAGCGCTCTCGTGGAAGCGCACCGCCTGGCCGAGGCGCGACACCATCAGCAGGTCGTTGTCGCCGGTGGAGTGCCGCACGGCGACGAGCTCGTCGCCCTCGCGCATCTTGATGGCGATGATCCCGTCGGCCTTCAACGTCGTGTTGTACGCCGCCAGCTCGGTCTTCTTGACGACGCCGTTCTTCGTGCCGAAGACAAGGTACTTCGCCTCGGCGAAGGCGCGTGTCTGCACGACGGCGCGCACCTGCTCGCCCTGGCGGAACGGCAGCAGGTTGACGATCGCGCGACCCTTCGACTGGCGCGACCCGAGCGGCAGCTCGTGCACCTTCAGCCGGTAGACCTTGCCGACATTGGAGAAGAAGAGCAGGAAGTCGTGCGTCGACGCGACGAAGAGATGCTCGATGTAGTCCTCGTCCTTGAGGTCCATGCCCATCACGCCGATGCCGCCGCGGCGCTGCTCGCGGTACGCGGTCACCGGCAGGCGCTTGATGTAGCCCGAGCGTGTGATCGCAATGACCATGTCCTCCTCGGCGATCATGTCCTCGAGCTCGAGCTCGGTCTCGCCGTGGACGATCTCGCTGCGCCGGTCGTCGTGCTTCGCGTAGATCGCCTTGATCTCGGAGAGCTCCTCGCGGATGACGGCGGCGATGCGGCGCTCGTCGCCGAGGATCGCGCGCAGCTCGGCGATGCGCTCCTGGAGGTCGGAGAACTCGTCCTCGACGCGCTTGCGCTCGAGTCCGGTGAGGGCGCGCAGGCGGAGGTCGAGGATCGCCTGGGCCTGGTCCTCGCTGAGGCCGAAGCGGGTCATCAGTCCGGTGCGGGCATCGTCGGTGTCGTTGGCGGCGCGGATGAGCGCGATCACCTCGTCGAGGTTGTCGAGCGCGATCAGGTAGCCCTGGAGGATGTGCGCGCGGGCCTCGGCCTTACGCAGCTCGTACTTGCAGCGGCGGGTCACGACCTCGCGCTGGTACTCCAGGTAGTGGCGGATCAGCTCGAGCAACGACAGCGTGCGCGGCACGCCACCGACGAGCGCGACGGCGTTGTAGCCGAACGTCGTCTGCAGCGCGGTGTGCTTGAACAGCTTGTTCAGGGCGACCTGCGGGATCGCGTCGCGTTTCAACTCGACCTGGATGCGCATGCCGGTGCGGTCGGAGTGGTCGGCCAGGTCGGAGATCTCGGTGAGCACCTTGTCGCCGACGAGGTCGGCGATCTTCTTGATCACGCCGTTGTCGCCGCCCTTCTTGACGCCGTACGGGAGCTCGGTGATGACGATCGCGGACTTGCCGCCGCGGAGCTCCTCGATGTGGGCGCGCGCCCGC